>SLCH01000003.1 GCA_007125915.1 Syntrophobacteraceae bacterium | reverse complement strand
GAAATCCTGCCACGGGCGAAAATGTCTTTTATGGCGAATACCTGATCAATGCTCAAGGTGAAGATGTGGTGGCGGGAACACGGACACCCCAGCCCATCAACAAGGCTCAGAAGACGGATCCGGACACTCTCTCCCTCGAGGAGAGCATGCCTCAAATCTACGCCCAGCTGGAAGAAGTGCGCACCAAGCTGGACCGTCATTACCGGGACATGCAGGACATTGAATTCACCATCGAGCGCGGCAAGCTCTGGATGCTCCAGACGCGCACAGGAAAGCGCACGGGTTTCGCCTCCTTCAAAATCGCCGTGGACATGGTTCGGGAAGGAATCATCAGCAAGGAAGAAGCACTTTTGAGAGTCGATCCCGACCAGCTCAACCAGCTTCTCCGGCCCATTTTTGACCCCAAGGCCAAGGATGAGGCCATGCAGGGAAAGCGTCTCCTGGCCAAAGGGCTCAATGCAGGGCCGGGTGCGGCCACGGGGAGAGTTGTCTTCAATGCTCCCGATGCGGCGGAATGGGCCAAGCGGGGCGAAAAAATCATTCTGGTGCGCATGGAAACTTCACCCGATGACATACGGGGCATGCACGCTTCCCAGGGCATTCTCACTGCCAGGGGCGGCATGACTTCCCACGCCGCCCTGGTGGGCAGACAGATGGGCAAAGTGTGCGTGGTGGGGTGCAGTGCCCTGGAGATTGAATATCGTCGCCACCGAATGACCGTGGGAGACAAAATCATTCGGGAGGGGGACTGGCTGTCCATAGACGGCACTACGGGAGAGGTTTTTCAGGGGCAGATTCCCACGCAGCCCTCGGAGGTTTTGCGTGTGATCATCGAGAAGAGTCTCGACCCCAAAGATTCCCAGATCTACCAGGATTACATGGAGCTTTTGAATTGGGCCGATGAAGTGCGAACCCTCGGCGTGTGGACCAATGCCGATCAGCCCAACCAGGTGGAAGTGGCCCTGGCTTTTGGAGCTGAAGGCATTGGATTGACGCGTACCGAGCACATGTTTTTTGACGAGAACCGCATCGATTCCGTGAGGGAGATGATCCTGGCGGAAGATGTGACGGGACGGGAGCGGGCCCTCAGCAAGCTGCTGCCCATTCAAAAGGAAGATTTCAAGGAAATCTTTCGAGTCATGAAGGGCAAACCTGTGACAGTGCGAACGCTCGATCCTCCTCTTCACGAATTCCTGCCTCACGATGACAAGGACATTCAAAAGCTGGCCGGGGAAATGTGGGTTCCTTTCGAAAGGCTCAAAGCCAAGGTGGAGAGCCTCTACGAAGTCAATCCCATGCTGGGCCATCGCGGGTGCAGGCTGGGCATCGTGTTTCCCGAAATCACGGCCACTCAGGCCAGAGCCATCATGGAGGCCGCCTGCGAAGTGAAGCAGGAAGGCATTGATGTGCACCCGGAAATCATGATTCCTCTTGTGGGGCATGTGGCGGAGCTGAAAAATCAAAGAAAAGTGGTGGATGAAGTGGCACGGGAGGTCATGGAAAAATTCGGAGTTCAAGTGGACTATCGAGTGGGAACCATGATCGAAGTGCCCCGAGGGGCTCTCACAGCCGATGAAATTGCCCAGGAGGCGGAGTTTTTCTCCTTCGGGACCAACGATCTCACCCAGACGGTCTTTGGCATCAGCCGGGACGATGCGGTAAAATTCCTTCCCGCCTATCTGGATGCGCGCGTTTGGCCTCACGATCCCTTTGAACGTCTGGACCAGGTGGGAGTGGGGGGGCTCATGGAGATCGCCGTGGAAAAAGGAAGGGCCACCAAGCCCGATCTCAAGATTGGAATCTGCGGAGAGCATGGAGGAGAACCCACTTCCGTTGATTTCTGCCATCGAATCGGCCTGGACTATGTGAGCTGCTCTCCCTACCGTGTTCCCGTGGCCCGGCTCGCTGCGGCCCAGGCCGCCATTCGTGAAAAAGACAGGAAAGCGAGCTCCTGATCACCATGGAATACTTTGTCAACGTTAACTGGAGGAGGAACCCGTGGAACGTCCTGTGAGATTGCGCCGATCCATTCTTTCGGTGCCTGCCAACCGTGAGAAAATGGTTTCCAAGGCATTTGGACTCCCCGTGGACTACGTGATGCTGGACCTGGAGGACAGTGTGCCTGTTTCAGAGAAGGCGGGGGCACGCAAGGAGGTGGTTGCCGCCCTCAAGGACGGGGATTGGACGGGGAAGGTTCGCGCTTACCGCATCAATGCCATGGACACCCCTTTCGCCTACCGGGACATCATCGAGGTGGTGGAGGCGGCGGGAGACCGCCTGGATGTCCTTGTGGTGCCCAAGGTCAACGATCCCAGCGAAATCAAAGCCATTGACATGCTCCTGACGCAGATTGAAATGAACATGGGTTTCAAGAATGTCATCGGACTGGAAGCTTCCATCGAGACCGCTCTTGGCATGGCCAACGCCAGGGAGATCGCGTTCAGTTCTCCCCGTCTGGAAGCTCTTGTCTTTGGAGTGGCGGACTACGGGGCTTCCCTCACCATGATGAGCAAGGGCATCAGCGGCCATGGGGATATGGAGGATTTCTATCCCGGTCACCGCTGGCACTTTCCCCTGAGCCGCATGGCCATGGCCGCGAAAGGGGCAGGTCTTCAGGCCATCGATGCTCCCTACGGCGACTACAAGGATCCGGAGGGCCTGCGCCGGTCCTGCCTCATGAGCGCAGCCCTGGGATATGATGGCAAGTGGGTCATCCATCCCAGCCAGTTGGAGGTGGTGAACGAAGTCTACACCCCCTCCACGGAAGATGTGGAACGTTCCACCCGCATCGTGGAGGCCTATGAGAAGGCTCTCTCAGAGGCCTGCGGCTCCCTGGCACTCGATGGAAAAATGGTGGACGCCGCATCCATTCGTGTTGCCCGGATGATTTGTTCCCAGTGGGAGGCCATTCAGAAGAAGTGAAGCTTTCAAGGGGCGATGCCCTGAAGAAAAAAAGTTTCGCCTTTTGTCATCCATGGTCCCTTTTTGGGGTTTTAACGGGTAGCCATGCATGAGCATTTTGATCCATGGGATCCACAAAAGATTGGTTCAACTGTTTGCATCGATGATATCATAGCAATCAAGAGGCTTGGGGAAACGTTTTCGCATGGTCCTCATGGAAAGCTTTCCCCTTGGGCCTTTCCTGCTCTTTCGCCTTTTTTTGAAACGATTTCTATCTCATCATCCGTGTGCTGTGATGGACCCTTCTGAAAAGCCAGCCTACTGTTTTGACCCTTCGCCCGAAGAGAGCCTTCGTCAGCACCGCGAACTTCAGATCCTTTTTGGCATTTCCTCTGCCCTTCATGCCTCGCCCCATCTTCGGGAGCTTCTTCAGAGGGCCCTCAATGCCATTTCCCTCAATGTGAAAGTTTCCCTGGGGGCCATCTACCTTGTCAAGGAAATCCAGGACAATGAATGGCTTCTGGAATTGGAGGCTCACCACGGATTTTCCTCTGCTCTGGCCAACAGCATCAAGTTTCTTTCCGCTCCCAGTGTAGTGATGGACAATTACTACCATGAAGACCAGGTGAGATGGTTCCCTGTGGAGCGGGTTGTTTTTTCCAAGCTCAGGGAGAAGATGCGGCGCTCGGGCATTGAAGAAATTGTCTGCATCGCCCTCATGGCGGCCAAAAAGGTTCTGGGTCTTCTCTACATGACCAATGACGGCGTTCTTCAGCTCAAACCCGAACGGCGGGAGTTTCTCATCACCATCGGTCAGCAGCTTGGCGTTTCCATCGAAAACGCCAAGCTCTTTCAATCGGTGGAGCGGGCCAAAAGCGAATTGGAAATCAGTTTCGACGCCATCGGTCACAGCATTTTTCTTGTGGACACACGAATGCGCATCCACCGGGTGAACCGCACCAGCGAAATGGTCTACGGGAGTGCGGAAAAACTCATTGGGGAAAAATACACGCGCATTCTCTATGGCATGTCTCAACCGCCCTCCGAATGCCCCATTTGGGCATGCTTGTGGGGCGCGCAACCGGCACAGAGAGAAGGGCCTCACCCCAGATGGGGCGGTTACTACCACTTTTTTGCTTTTCCCGTGGTCAACTCCACGGGTTCGCTGGAAAGGGTCATCTATTACGAAAAGGATGCCACAGAAGCCAAAAAATTGGAGCAAAGGCTGCAGCAGAGCGACCGTCTCAAAGCACTGGGGACTCTGGCCGCGGGCATCGCCCATGAAATACGCAATCCCCTGGCCACCATCAATTTCAACACCCAGTTGTTGAGCCGGGAGCTTAAGCTGGATCCGGCTCAAAGGCAAATGTTTGAGGATGTGGCGACGGAGGTGCGCAAGATCGACCGCATCGTCCAGCAGGTGCTTCACTTTGCGCGGCCCAAGGAGCCACAATTCCTGCCTCATCGGCTCAATGACATTGTCTCCTACTGCCTGGATCTGTCCAAAATTCATTTGCGCAAGGGAAATGTGGATGTGCTCATGGACCTTGGGGAAGGCATCCCCCTGGTAGTGATGGACTTCAATCAGATCAGCCAGGTGATCATGAACCTCCTTCTCAATGCCATCGAGGCCATGCCTGACGGCGGGACGGTGGAGATCCTCACCCGCTTTCAGAAGGAGGCATCGATGGTCCTTCTGGAGGTGAGCGACAAGGGGCCCGGCATAATGGTTGAGGACCTGGAGAGAGTCTTTGACCCCTTCTTCACGCGCAAGCCCGAAGGAACGGGCCTGGGCCTGAGCATCTCCCGCCAGATACTGGACAACCACGGAGCCTACATAGAAGTGGATTCTTCCCCGGGCGAAGGCTCCACCTTCCGCATCATTTTTCCCGTTTATTCGTGACCGTGGCCGCCACTGCACCAAGCCCCCCTTTCTACTGTTTTTTGCAAAAACTTCGGAAAAGACTTCTGGACTCTGTTTCCCACCTCCGTGCCATTTCTTTTTTATGACCCCCCTTGACTGATCCTTGCTGAAAAAAGAAATCGATTCGATCCCCGGGCTGCCCATCTCCATCCCGCCACGCCTCTCAGGCATGGTGAAGGATTGTTGCGATTTGTCATTGATACTGTATGCTTGCTGGTTTTTTGCAATCCTTGATTCGTGAGCGTTTTACATTCGATCCTGCTTTCCCTTGTGGTTTGGGTCATTGGTGTTTCGATTTTGAAATTTATTTGAGTTTTTTCCCTTGATTCCGATGTTTCTAGCAAGTGAAGGGAAGGCTGGCATTGTTCTGCTGGCGACTGGAAAATGGGGCCTGGGCAAACAGGAATCAGTTTTGAGGACAGCTGAAATCCATCAGGCATCATTTTCATTTCCGTGGAATGATTCATGCTTTGTTCACCAGGAAACGAAAACAAGCAGGCTGAAGTGAAGGCCTATGTGAGATTGAATGCTCCCTCAACAATCAGTGGCAGCTTTCGGGACTTG
>SLCH01000121.1 GCA_007125915.1 Syntrophobacteraceae bacterium | reverse complement strand
CTTCAGGAGTTCACACACCCTTTTCACCTCTGATACGCTCACGTATTCGGGAAGCTCGATCATTCCACCTCTCCTCTCTCGTTGATTCATGCGGAAAAAAAGGCCCCTGACCGACCTTCCATACGCCGCAGCTTTCACAGCCAACTTTCAGGAAGCCTTCACCCATCCTCCCCGGCGCTGGACACCCGCCGGATTAAAGTGTTCATAGCCTTTAATGTATGAATTGCCCCCGGCCGGTTCAACCCATTGTCATAAAAATGGGTGCCCCAAGCCATACAGAACCGTCTCATCCACCTGGAATATCAGCGGATATCCTGATGATATTCCTGAATGGACTTCACACCGCCCTCACCCTTCTGCCACGCCTCTATTCCCCGTGCGGTTGCCACCGCCGCCGCCAGGGTCGTGATGTAGGGGATCTTGTACTTGATGGCAGCCTTTCGTATGTAGGAGTCGTCATCCTTGCTCAACTTGCCGCTTGGCGTGTTGATCACCAGTTGAATTTCACCGTTTTTGATGGCGTCCACGATGTTGGGCCTCCCTTCATGCATTTTTTCGATGGGAACTGCCTGAATTCCGTTTTCATTGAAAAAAAGGCAGGTTCCACGGGTGGCCAGAATATTGAAGCCCAGTTTCTGAAATCTTCGCGCCATCTGCAGGGATGCGGGCTTGTCGTGGTCGGACACGGTCATGAGCACCGTGCCCTCAAGGGGCATTCTCTGTCCAGCGGCATCCTGGGCTTTGAAAAAAGCAAGGCCGAAGTTGTCGGCCATGCCCAGAACTTCTCCCGTGGAACGCATTTCAGGACCCAGCACGGGATCCACTTCCGGAAACATGTTGAAAGGAAAAACGGCCTCTTTCACACCAAAGTGGGGAATGGGCCTTGTGGTGAGGCCAAGGCCGGCGAGCTTGTTCCCCAGCATGACCTGGGTCGCCAGCCGGGCCATGGGAATGTTGCAAACCTTGGACACGAGGGGAACGGTGCGCGACGCCCTGGGATTGGCCTCCAGCACATAGACCGTCTCTCCGGTGATGGCGTATTGAATGTTCATGAGTCCCACCACGTTCATTTCGATGGCGATGCTTCGCGTGTACTCGTAGATGGTTTCCAGGTGCCTGGGGGAGAGGCTGATGGGTGGAATGACACAGGCAGAGTCTCCCGAATGGATCCCCGCCAGTTCGATGTGTTCCATGACCGCGGGAACGAAAGCATCCGTTCCATCGGCAATGGCATCCGCTTCGGCTTCGATGGCATTTTCCAGAAACTTGTCAATGAGTATGGGGCGGTCAGGCGTCACGCCCACTGCAGCCAGAACGTATCGCCGCAACTCCTCTTCGTCATGGACCACCTCCATTCCTCGGCCCCCGAGCACATAGGAAGGTCGAACCATAAGAGGATAACCGATTTCTTCCGCCACCCGCAGGGCGTCATCCAGATTGCTGGCCATTCCCGACGGAGACATGGGAATGCCCAGTTTTTCCATCATGTTTCGAAAACGGTCCCTGTCCTCCGCCAGATCTATGGTTTCGGGAGACGTGCCGAGAATGTTCACACCGCTGTGAGCCAGCTCCGTGGCGATGTTCAAGGGAGTCTGTCCGCCAAACTGCACGATGACCCCTTCAGGTTTTTCTTTTTCATAGATGGCAAGCACATCTTCCATGGTGATGGGCTCAAAGTAGAGCCTGTCCGACGTGTCGTAGTCCGTGGACACGGTCTCGGGATTGCAATTGACCATGATGGTTTCAAACCCCTCATCGCGCAGGGCAAAGGCTGCATGGACACAGCAGTAGTCAAATTCGATGCCTTGTCCGATGCGGTTGGGCCCGCCGCCGATCACCATGACCTTTCGACGGTCGCTGTGCGGCACCTGATCAGGGGCATGATAGGTGGAATAATAATAAGCGGTGTTTTCCACACCGCTCACAGGAAGGATCTCCCAGCCCTGGGTGATGCCCAGGCTTTTGCGGCGCTCGCGAAGCTCCTTTTCCTCCAGGCCAAGTATCAAGGCAAGATAGCGGTCGGCAAAACCGTCCAGCTTGGCTCGGCGGAGAAGGTCATCGGGAAGATCCCCGCCGCGGTACCTCAGCAGTTCTTCCTCCAGCTCGACCAGTTCCTTCATCTGCTCAATGAACCAGGCTTTGATCCGCGTCTTTTGATGGAGGTCTTCCACGGAAACTCCCTTGCGAAGGGCCTCATACATGATGAACTGCCTTTCACTGGTGGCATAGGCCAGCAGCTCCATCAGCTCCTCAGGGGATTTCTCGTGAAAATCCCTGGCGAACCCCAGGCCGTAGCGGCCTATTTCCAGGGACCGAACGGCCTTTTGAAAGGACTCCTTGTAGGTCTTGCCGATGCTCATGACTTCCCCAACGGCGCGCATTTGAGTGCCCAGCTTGTCTTCCACACCCTTGAACTTCTCGAAGGCCCACCGGGCGAACTTGACGACCACATAGTCTCCCCAGGGTGTGTACTTTTCCAGAGACCCTTCCCGCCAGTAGGGAATTTCTTCCAGGTTGAGCCCTCCGGCCAGCTTGGCGGAAATGAGGGCAATGGGAAAACCCGTGGCCTTGGAAGCTAGAGCTGAAGAGCGTGAAGTCCTGGGGTTGATCTCGATGACCACCACCCGCCCCGTCTCGGGGTCATGGGCAAACTGGATGTTGGTGCCGCCGATGACTTCAATGGCTTCCACGATGTCGTAGGAATACTTTTGCAGTCTCTGCTGCAATTGAGGATCAATGGTCAGCATGGGAGCCGTGCAGAAGGAGTCGCCCGTGTGGACCCCCATGGGATCGACATTTTCAATGAAACACACGGTGATGCGCTGATTTTTCGCGTCACGCACCACCTCCAGTTCCAGCTCCTCCCAGCCCAAGACCGACTCTTCCACAAGAATCTGCCCGATGTAGCTGGCTGCTATGCCCCGTCCCGCGACCACCCTCAATTCTTCCACATTGTACACCAGGCCGCCGCCCGTCCCTCCCAGAGTGTAAGCGGGGCGAATGACCACGGGGTAGCCGAGACGGGCGGCGATGGCTTCCGCTTCCTCCACGCTGTGGGCGGGTTCGCTCCGTGCCATCTCAACTCCCAGGCGGTCCATGGTTTCCTTGAAGGCGATGCGGTCTTCACCCCTTTCAATAGCCTCCGCCTGGACTCCAATGATGCGGACACCGTACTTGGCGAGCACACCCTGCCGGTACAACTGTGCGCTCAAATTGAGACCCGTCTGTCCCCCAAGATTGGGAAGAAGGGCATCGGGCCGCTCCTTCTCAATGATCTTCTCCAGGGTTTCGAGGGTCAGAGCCTCCACGTAAGTGGTGTCGGCCATGCCGGGATCGGTCATGATGGTGGCAGGATTGGAATTGACCAGAACGATTTCATACCCCAGCTCTCGGAGAGCCTTGCACGCCTGTGTCCCCGAATAATCGAATTCACAGGCCTGCCCGATGATGATGGGACCTGAACCAATGATCATGACCTTCTTGATGTCGTCTCGCCTTGGCATGAATAGCACCTTTCAGCAGATATGCGTTCAACTGATAAACTATCGAAATGGGCCAGCCCCTCGCCCATATTCATGACCGGCATTCAAGGCCGGAGAATTCAGGCCGGTTCCTGAGCACCACCTGCTCCGCCCCGAAGAGAAACCTGGCTGCGGGTGGAGTGTGCACGGGATCATGCGTGCCTTTTTACGACCCCTTTGAGGATGAAGTGACTCCCTCCCTTCGGCGCAGGCTTCCCAGCCCCTGCCGGGAGAGTCTCCCGGGGAAGCCATTTTAGGGATATGGAGCCTTCAGGGCAAGAAACATTCGACCTGTTTTAAAATTAGTGGGGTTTCCACAAGGCACGGCCGCGCATGGGAGAAGCCATGGCAGGTAAGGAAGGAAAAAATCAGGCGAAAGAAATGCGCCGGGTGTGACGGGTTCCTGCCCGCTGCCTTCCGCAGGGCTCGGATGGTCTCTCTCCCCGCCTCACCGAGCCGGTTCCGGCGAAGGGAAGTCCGGCTGCCAGGGCAGCTCCAGAATAAGGCGCACCCCGACGGTGTTCCTCCTTGCACCTGCCTGCAGCCCCAGGCGGTGCGAACAGCGGACCGACACGGGGGGATGCTGCCAGGAACCTCCGCGAATCACGCGACGCAGAGTCACACCCACATATTTTTCCAGGAGAGGCAAATAACGGTCATAGGTCAGCCCGAGAGGAGTCTCCATGAGGGGATTGTGCACCCCATGGCGCTGGTACGCATCTTCAACATATTCATCCCTCACCCATTCGAACACATTGCCGCTCATGTCATAGATCCCCAGACCGTTGGGCCGGCGGGAGCCCACGGGCTGCGTGGAAAACCCACTGTTTCCACGGTGCCAGGCGAACGGTTCAACATCCTTCCCACCCGAATATTTTTCAGGTTTTCCACCACTGCGGCAGGCATACTCCCATTGAGCTTCCGTGGGGAGGTGAAAGACTTCCTCCCCCCCGCGGGCATTGAGACTTTGAACAAACCCTCTGGCATCATGCCAGGATATGGATTCCACAGGATAGTCCCCGCCGAAGGCAAAGTGGGAAGGATTCTCACCAGCCACCTGCAGCCACTGGCCCTGGGTGACGGGGAACCTGCCCATCCAGAAGCCATCCAGGCAAACCTGATGCACCGGGTATTCATCATCGTAACAGCTGGAAGTCCAGGGTCCGCACCCCATCTCAAAGCATCCCCCATCCACCCAGATAAACTCCATGGCCGTGTCCGGGTCAACCCAGATCCTCTCCGGAGGAATGACGGGGACATCCCACTCCGGCACCCGGTCCACGAGGGGCGAAGGGCGATCTTCCTGCCTCTGACCGGCCAAGATCGCCGCCACCACAAACCCGCCAATGAGCAAAACGGCCAATATATCCTGGATTCTCATCCCACACCTTCCTCACCGTGGACATGATAAAGTTCAAGGCTCAAGGGATTTGTCATGTTGTCATGAAAACTGCAAAAAATCGACGGGACCTGGTGGAACACTTCACGAAAGGGCGGCCTTCGGACTCCGCAGGGTCTCTCGCCATGATTCTTGATGATACCCCACGGTTCAGCCTTCCAATGCATCACCCGGACACTTGGTTTCCCGGTGTGCGTCCATTTTTTTGATTTTCGCCGCTCACGGGCGTTGTGGAAAGAGCAGTCGAAGCTTTTTCAAGCCCTCCCCAAGGGGCTGCAAAAGACCCTGGAGGAACGGGCAGGCCGAACCCCTTCCAGGGCAGCGCCCAGCAGCAAGACACGCAGGCAATAATACAACCATGAGGATGCGGCGGCCGCCAGTTGACTTCAGCACGGCTCTGGAGCATGCTTTCCATGGCAATCCGCATGATGATTGTCGAAAGACGATTCGTGTTATATGCTTGAAAAGTTTGAAATTTAAATCTTGCTTCAGG
>SLCH01000035.1 GCA_007125915.1 Syntrophobacteraceae bacterium | reverse complement strand
TTTTTGTCATTTTTCATTTGATGGGCATCGAGCAGATCAACGATCTTCACAGAAAAGCGGGAACGCCCGTTGCCCGGGACATCATGCCATCCAACAGGGCCATGGAGCAAATGTTGACCAGGTTCGGCCTTCGCATTGAGAAGATCGAGGACCAGAACGATCGATATTTGATCCTGGCCCAAAAAACCCAGCGGGTATGAATGGTTGAGCTTCCCGAGCACCGTCCCTTCCCGCAACCCCATAAGAAACAAACACCGAAACCATGTCTCACTTTGACCGCGGCCAAATTTCTGCTGACTACAGGGCCCACATGGGCCGAAAAGCTTTATTTATGGGCGGGCTGACCCTTCTGGTCTTTTTTCTGCTGATCTGCGCCGTCTCCCTGGGAACGGTGCGCATTCCAGCGGGGGAAGTCATCCGTTCATTCCTGGGCCTTGGCCAGGATGCGCGCGTGGAGATCATCATACGCAGCATTCGCCTTCCCCATGCCCTGGCCGCCATGCTGGCGGGAGCCGGTCTGGCCGTTTCAGGAGCGGCCATGCAATCCATTCTGCGAAACCCACTGGGTTCCCCCTTCACCCTTGGCATCTCCCAGGCAGGGGCATTCGGTGCAGCTTTTGCCATAATGCTTCTGGGTACGGGAACCGTCCAGAGCACCCAGGCCGGTGTGATCAATATGGCCTATCCCTATCTGACCACTCTGTCTGCTTTCATTGCCTGCATGGGGGCTTCCCTGGTCATCATCGCCATTGCACGCATCCGTGGAGCCAGCCCGGAAGTGATGGTCCTGAGCGGTGTGGCCCTGGGTTCCCTCTTTTCTGCGGGAACGATGTTTTTGCAATACATCGCCGATGACGTGCAGCTGGCCAATATGGTCTTCTGGGCTTTCGGGGATGTGAGCCGTGCCGGATGGCCGGAAGTGGCCTTGATGCTTGTCACGGTCATGGCTGCCATGGTGTTTTTCATCCTGAACCGATGGAATTACAATGCCATTGACGCGGGTGACGAAACGGCCAGGGGCCTGGGAGTGAGGGTGGAGTGGGTGAGGCTTTGGGGGATGCTCGTGGCTTCCCTCGTCACCGCGGTCATCGTGAGCTTTTTGGGCATCATTGGTTTTGTGGGCCTCATTTGCCCTCACATGGTGCGCCGGGTCATAGGAGACGATCACCGCTTTCTTCTCCCCGCCTCCGCGCTGGCCGGAGCCTGTCTCCTGCTGGCTGCGGACACGGCTGCGAGGCTCATGCTCGCACCCAGGGTTCTTCCCGTGGCCATTCTCACAGCCTTTTTGGGTGCTCCCACCTTTCTATATCTCTTGATCCGAAGACGCGGCCCATGATCCTTTCCGTCAACAATATTCACGTGGCTTACAGGGGACGTCCGGTCCTCGAGGGTCTTGCCATGACCGTGGACCGCGGGCAGGTTCTGACCATACTGGGTCCCAACGGTGTGGGAAAAACCACTTTGCTGCGCTGCATAAATGCCATACTGAAACCCAAGACCGGCACCGTCATGGTGGAAAACGCCGATGTGTTTCGAATGAGTGCGGGGGAAATCGCCAGGCAACTGGGGTACGTGGCTCAACGCAACGACGCGGGTCGCATAACGGCCTTTGATGCCGTGCTCCTGGGGCGCAAACCCCATCTGGGATGGAGGGTTTCCGGGAAAGACCTCCGCACAGTGGATGGGGCCCTCAAGCACTTGGGACTGGAACACCTGGCCATGCGCCACCTGGATGAAATGAGCGGCGGGGAACTGCAGAAGGTTTGCATTGCCAGGGCTTTGGTTCAGGAGCCGTCCGTCCTTTTGCTCGATGAGCCCACCAGCAGCCTGGACCTCAAGAACCAGATGGAAATCCTGGGGATGCTGCGCCGGGTGGTTCGTCAGCATCCGTTGGCTGCCGTCATGACCATGCACGATTTGAACATGGCCCTGCGTTTTTCAGATCTGCTGCTCTTCATCAGGGATGGAAAGGTTTACTGGACTGGTCCGAAAGAGGAGCTCACTTCCCAGGTGGTGAAGGAAGTGTATGGTGTTCCCGTGGACATCCTTCGTCACCGCGGCCACTGGGTGGTCGTTCCCCAAAGCGACGAAGCTCCATGGACATGAAATGAAAGTGCGCGGGCTGGTGTGCCGTTGCATGAGAAGAAGGTTTTGAAGCAGGGTTTGCTCTGAATTTTTCATGAAAGAAGAATTTTTTCGATGGCTTTCTGTCTGAACTGAAAAATCCTTTGCAGCTGCAATCGCACCAGGGGAAAAACCACTTCGCCCAGGGGTGACAAGGGCAGCCGGTAGTGGACTTCGTCGGAAACGGCTGTGCCCCCTGAAACTTCTTCAAACCGGTGCGTGTGCACCCACAGGGCGTAAGGGCCGCGTAACTGTTCGTCCACGAAAAGGTGTGGAGGCTTCCATTTGGAAATGATCGTCTGCCAGCGAAAAGGAATATGGAAGAGTTTCAACCTGTAGTCTATGAGAGTCCCCTTGCCCATGACCACGGGAGTTGGCGTGATCATGCGGAAGGACAGTTCGGGAGGGGTGATGCGCTCCAGGTTTTCCGCATGGGCGAAGAAATTGAAGACTTCTTGTGGGGGAAGGGAAAGAAACATGGATGTGCGGAGGCGATGAGTGACGGCAAACCCTTGCGTGAAGTCTCGTTTCATGGGTGCAGTTGCTCCATTGTGAGCTTATTGGTGTGAGCTTTTTGGCACAAAAAAAGTCGGGGATTCCATATCAGGATGTGTTGGTGGTTCCCCCTTCCTTTTCCTGCAAGTCTTTCAAATCTTGCAGAGCGTGTTCCAGGAGAACGGCGGCTTTGGCTGCACGCCTTGCCGTTCGAAGGGCCTCCTCAGCTGCAGCCTTCGCTTCGCTCCTCAGACGTTCCAGTTCCTCTTCATCCGTTTCTCCTCCTTCGGCTTCCTGGAGGGCTGTTTCCTTTTCTTTTGCGGCCTGCGCGGCCAGTTCCGCATCCTTTTCCGCATTTTGAGCCCTGGCTTCAGCCTGAGCGCACTGGTCACGAATGGCCGCTGCCGCCGCCGCCGCTCCCTCCTCCGGTTCCGCATCCAGTTCGATGCTCTCGGCGGCCAGAACCATGGCCGTGGGTGGAAGCCCGGGAAGGAGGTCCTGAATTTTCCCTCCATCGTGAGCGGCAACCCGTGTGTCAATGAGCTTGAAGGGTATGAAAACCAGGGATGCATCGCGGCTGTGGTGAGCGATCCCCTCAAATTCAGTCGCGGGAATGATGACGCATTGGACGTCGATGCGTGCCTCCTCGAGCATTTTTTCCAGGCACTCGGCATCCCCGCACTCTCCCGCCTCCTCGGGCACGCTCAGCAAACGCAGGGTGGCGTTTTCCCACTCCATGGAACGTTTCATGAGGTGTGCGAGAAGAAGCATGAGTCGGCTTGTGGCGTCATTTTTCCACCACACGTCCAGGCGCCGCTCATGAGGCCGGCTCCCGACCAGGGATCCCCATTCCTCAACGCCCGCATGGAAGATGATGATGTTGCAGCCCATTCGATGAGCCTTGCGCAGGTTGCGTCCATAGAGAAGTTGTGAGACGTCCTCGGAATCCACGCTCATCTTTTCCATCCAGTTGACAATGATGGTGTTCACGCGCAGGGGGCCCACTCCAAAGGACTGAAGGATGGTGAAAAAAGCTTGATCCATGTCCCGAGCGGTCACCACCTGGGAAAAGACCTCGTCACTGTACTGGGCCACGTCCACCTGCAATTCCTTTTCCGCATGCATCTTCTCGCGCAGTGCCCTGAGACCCTCGTCACCCTGGATGATGCGCACGGCGGCGATGGCGCCGCTCTTGCCGCTGATCCAGGAGGCAAAGCGTACCAGTCTTTCCCTGCGGTGAGGATCGTCTGAGAAAACAATGGTTTGCGGACGCCAATCCCGGGGGTGTTGAGGTTCATTGGCTGCCGCCAGGAGATTGTCCCGAAGACGCTGCAGGTAATAGGAACGACGGCTGTCGGCCCAGCGGGATGGGCCCACGGTGCGTTGCAGATAATTGTAAATGGCCACCACAATGGCCACGGCCAGGATTCCCGAGGTGAGGTCTATGGCGATCATGGCGATGAAGCAGACGATCCAGCCCGCCATGCTCGTGGTTTGGGTGTGCCAGCGGAAGCGCGGGCGAAACATGGGGCTTTGAGATCGCGCTTCGTAGAAGGTGGCATAATTGAGCAAAACGTAGGTCACCATGAAAAACATGGTGACCACTGGAGCGACGACGTTCAAGTCACCCAATCCAATGGTGCCCAGAGCGATGAGGGCGGAGAGCATCACGGCTCTGCGGGGATTGTTGGCAGTGCCGTGGCCTTTGTGGAAGATGTGGAGAAAGGGAAAGATCTTGTCCCCTGCCAGAGATTGAAGCACCCGGGGGCCTCCAAGAAAGGAGGCCATGGCGGAGGAAAGAGTGGCTGCGATGATCCCCGCATCCACCAGGGAAGCAAGGGGTGAAATTCTCTGCATGGCCGTGTAGTCTGTCTGGAGTGTATGCAGGGGCAGAGTGCCCGCAAAACCTATGGCGCCTCCCAGGTAGAGCAATGAGGTCAACCCCACGGCAAGAAATGTCCCCAAGGGAATGCTTCTTCCGGGATCCTTCAGATCGCCGGACATGTTGACCCCTTGCGTGAATCCCGTGACGGCGGGGAAAAAAATGGCGAACATGATCCAGAAACCGGGTCCCTCGGCCGGTGCGGCCCAGTTTTGTAAGAGCAGGCCCGTGTCCCACCGATCGATCACTCCCCAGGCAAAAGCAGTGATGGACAGGGTCACCACAATGAGGACCACATATTGGAATTTTGTGGACCAGTCCGCTCCCATGAGCGCGAGGGCAAAAAGAACGAGCACGGCTGCGGCGGCGATGGATTGCACGTTCACCAGGGGGGCATGGGGCAGCATGCCCGCCAGGAGTTCCCCGAACCCGATGCAGTAAAATCCGATGGAGACAGACTGGGCAAGATAGAGGACGATTCCGATGGAGCCGCCGAACATGGGGCCCAGTGTCCGAGAGATGATGTAATACACCCCTCCCGACTTGACCCGCAGGTTGGTGGCCACGGCGGCCATGGAAAGGCTGGTCAGAATGGATATGGAATTGGCCAGGGCAATGATGAGCAGCGCCTTGAAAAGGCCTGCCTGGCCCGTGACATATCCCAGGCGCATGAAAAAGATGATGCCGATGATGGTGAGAAAGCTTGGAACGAAGACTCCGCCGAAGGTGGAGAGTGAAGCCCCCGTGGACTTTCGGGCTTCACTCCTGCTTCCTTCCGACATGGCAGCTCCTTTTTATTTCAAACACTTGCCAAAGCCGTGTTTCCGTGAAAAACGGACCGGGGCTGGATGGAGCGGATTCATGGCTAGGCGAGGAGGGTGTCTCCCATGGAGAAGGCCTCTGAAAAGGGGTTCAACCCATGACGTCCCCCATTGACCAGGCGCCGTGCTGTGGC
>SLCH01000177.1 GCA_007125915.1 Syntrophobacteraceae bacterium | reverse complement strand
TGGGAACCTGCAGTTTCTCCAGGATTTGGTAATTGGTGAGAGCGTCTCCCGAAAGCTTCAGGGGAGAGCGAAGGCATACCACCTGCACCTCCGCTCCTTTGTTGTGAAAGATGCGGGCCAGGACAAAGCCGTCTCCCCCGTTGTTGCCGCTTCCCGCCAGGACGGTGATTTTCCGCTGAGCTATGTCCGGCACCATGGACTCAAAAAAGTCTGCGGCTCCCCGGGCTGCATTCTCCATGAGAACGATTCCGGGAATGCCCACCTTTTCAATGGTGTGGCGGTCCAGGGAAGCCATTT
Organism: Syntrophobacteraceae bacterium; assembly: GCA_007125915.1. Taxonomy (GTDB): domain Bacteria; phylum Desulfobacterota; class Syntrophobacteria; order Syntrophobacterales; family Syntrophobacteraceae; genus SLCH01. Next base: position 5,164 of record SLCH01000177.1, on the reverse strand, counting down.
CCGATGCGCTCACCACCAGCATGGACTCACTCCTCAGGTACAATCAGGTTTCAAGGATAACCACTGCTGCGCCGTATTCCCCGTCGTCCGTGAGGCTCACGTGCCAGGCACGGATGCCCCTGCTTTCGCAAAATTCCTGGACTTTTCGGGAAAGATGAATTTCCGGCTTGCCCGTCTCAGTGGTTCGCACTTCCACATCAAGCCAGGAAAGAGGGGCACGCATGCCGAGACCAAGGGCCTTGACGAAAGCCTCCTTGGCGGCAAAGCGCATGGAGAAGCAGGGGGCGGGGTTTTTTCTGCGGCAGCAGGTTTCTCTTTCTATGACAGTGAAAACGCGCTCCATGAAGCGGTTTCCCCATCGCTCCAGAATCTTTTCAATGCGTGCCCTTTGCACCAGGTCGATGCCCACACCGTAGATGGCCATTTAACCCTTCACCAGGGCGATCATGTCCCGAACGGCCCGTTCCATTCCCACCAGGACAGCCCGGGCAACAATGGCGTGTCCAATGCTGAATTCCTCAATCTCCGGTATGTCCCGAAGCCGCAGAATGTTCCTGTAGTCCACGCCATGGCCCGCATGGACGGTCATTCCCAGTTCTTCGGCCAGCACTGCTGCTTCTTCTATGCGGTTGAGTTCCTGTTCCTGCTGTCCGGGAGATTGGGCTTCGGCAAAGCTGCCCGTGTGAATCTCCACGCAGTCCGTTTTCAATTCCTGGGATGCCCTCACCTGCTGCAGGTCGGGATCGATGAAAAGGCTGACGATGATGCCCCCATCCTGGAGCCGTGGGATGACTACCTGAAGATGGGACTTTTGTTCCCGGACATTCAGACCCCCTTCCGTCGTCAATTCCATTCTTTTCTCAGGAACGAGGGTCACCACGTGCGGTCTGGTTTTGAGTGCGATGCGCACCATTTCTTCCGTGGCGGCCATTTCCAGGTTGAGCCTTGTTTTCACCGTCTGCCGCAGCACTTCCAGGTCGCGGTCCTGTATGTGGCGCCGGTCCTCGCGCAAGTGAACGACAATGCCGTCTGCTCCCGCGAGCTCCGCCAGGGCGGCTGCCGTGACGGGGTCGGGCTCCTGAACCCTGCGGGCCTGACGCACGGTGGCCACATGGTCCACGTTGATCGCTAGTCTTGCCACGCCTCCTCCTTCATGTACCAGTCAAAGTCTTCGCGCCGGTGCCCCAGTGCCTCCAGGATGTCCAGAGTTTTGATTTCCATGGCTTGCGCCTCCCGGGTTCCCCTCTCATGATCGAACCCCACAAGGTGCAGGATTCCGTGGACAAGAAGAAGGTCCAGAACTCCTTCGCAGGAAACGCCCCGTTCCCGGCTCATGGCATATGCCGTGGGCGCCGATATGACCACATCTCCCAGAATCTCCCGGCACACTTCTCCCCCTTCTCCTTCCCACATGGGAAAGGAGAGAACATCCGTGGTGGCGTCCACGCGGCGGTATTCCCCGTTGAGTTGTGCCATCTCCTCATCGTCCACGATGAGGATGCTCAATTCCACATCAGTGTATCCCAAGGCGCTTAAGATCTGTTTTGCCGTCTTTTCGAAGCGCCCCCGGTTTGTCTTTATCTGCTTTTGGTTCTCGGTGATTCGAATCCGGGACATCCCCTTTTCCTTTGGCATCGTTCGAAGCCCCTGATGGATATTCGATGCGCTTATGGTGAATGGTGGAGAGAATCTGGTTGAAATGTTTGGCAATGTGGTGCAGGTCCTTGAGAGTCAGCTCGCACTCATCCAGCTGGCCGTCGGAGAAGATGTTGTTGATGAGGCGGTTGACCATCCCCTGAATGCGCGCGGGAGTGGGATCGGTGAGAGACCTGCACGCCGCTTCCACCACATCGGCCAGCATGACCAGTCCCGCTTCCCTGGTCTGAGGCTTGGGGCCCGGATAGCGATAGTCGTCCATGTTGATGGGAGGCGGATCCAGCCCCTTGGTGTTCTTGGTTCTTTCACGGGCTTCCAGGGCCTTCTTGTAAAAGAAGGAGATGAAACTCTTGCCGTGATGCTGGCTGATGATGTCCACAATGTCCCTGCCTAGGCGGTGCTGTTTGGCCAGCTCCACTCCTTCTTTCACGTGGGAAATGAGAATGAGGCTGCTCATGGATGGAGCCAGCTTTTCGTGACGGTTTTCGCAGTCGAATTGGTTTTCAATGAAATAGAGAGGTTTTTTGATTTTACCGATGTCGTGGTAATAAGCGGCCACTTTGGCCAGCAGTGAGTTGGCACCGATGGACTTGGCAGCAGCTTCCACCATGTTTCCCACTATGATGCTGTGGTGGTAGGTTCCCGGGGCCTGGACCATGAGTTCCTGCATGAGGGGCTGGTCCATGGTGGCCAGTTCGAGGAGCTTGATGTCCGTGTTGTAGCCGAAGATCATTTCGGCCAGGGGAGTGAGCCCCGTCACCAGGATTCCCGCAAAGAGCCCTCCCGAAAAACCCAGCATGGCACTCAGGAAGACCTGGCTCCACACAAACTGATCCGTGAGGGCCGTGTGCAGGACAATGAGAAGGACACTGGCGCAACCCACCAGGGCGCCGGCTCGAATGGGAATCATGCGGTTGCGGCAGGGAGAGACGGCATGGGCCGCCACAAAGGAGCCGATGAGAAAGTAGAGGAACAGGCCAAAGTCCTTGCCGAACAGAAGGCCTGCAAAAAGCGTCAGAAGCAGAGAGAAGATGAGGGCAATGGTCACACCGAAGAAGATGCAGGCCAGCATGGCCCCCGCGGAGAAAGGAATGGCGTAGATCACGGCCCGGTCGGTCAGCAGGAGGTGGTTCTCGGCAATCATGCCGGCAAAAGCCATGGAGGACCGTCCCAGGAGCAGGAGAAAGGCCATGAGGATGCCCAGAAAGAGGAGATCCTGGTAATCCAGCCTGAGGTTTGGGATGTGATGGTGGGCCACCCTGTGGGTGACCCAGAGGCAGATGGCGGCGAAAAAAAACATGGTGAAGAAAGCAAGGACCTGCTTTTCTATGGAGGTCTTCTGGAAGTTGGCATTGAGTTTGAGCAGCTCTGCAGGGCCCACACGCTGGCCTTCCCGCACAAGCATTTCATTCTGCTTCACCTGAATGTAGGTGGGCCGAACTTCCGTGTAGGCCCGTTCCCGCCGAAGCTCCGTCTCTTCCAGGTTGAAAGAAAGATTTGGCCGCAGGAGCTGGCTGGCAAGGAAAGAGAGGGTCATCATCTCCCTGACGCTTTCCCCCCGGTTCAGGGCCTCCATTTTGACCAGCCGGCGAGCCTCCTCCATGTCGGGGAAAGCGTGGGGTGGAGTTGAGATGCGTTCCCTCCCCGTTGCCGTGTCCCGCAGGACCAGGCTTTCACCCTGTGCCTGCATGAGAGACGCCTTGTTGACCAGGATGCCTTCCTCATAGGCGCCCCGAAGAAGGGAGGCCAGCTTGTTTTCCATGGCCTTGCTGAACCCTTCTTCCTTCAGGTTCTGAAAAACATCTGCCGGTACGGAAAACCCCACGAGCGTTTCAAAGTCGCTTTTATCGGGTGGTGCCGCAGGAGAAGCACCTGGCAAATTCATGTTGGAAAGCCGCTGCAGCTCCGCATAGCTGTAGGCTCCGAGAAAGGTGCTTTCCTTCTGGGGAAAAGGGACTTCCCTCTCTCCCCGGTGATTGCGCATGGCTTGAAAAACCGACCGGAGGCGCTCAATGCTTTGGTCGGCCACTCTGAGGTCCAGGTCGTAAACCATGGGCGAATGGCTCGCCGCCTCTTCTCTTTTTTTCTGGGTCGCCGGTTCGTCCTCGATGAGAAGATCCTTGACCGCTTTGATATTCTGGTCGGCAATTTCTCCCAGCTGGTACTGGTTGGAACTCACGGTGAAAGAAGGGGTCACCAGGAACGCTATGGCCAGGCTTATGGCCCCGAGAAGCAGTGTCCGGTTGCAGATTCGGTTTTCAACGGAACACCACAGGGGATTCCACCAGGCGGTCTTCTTCTTTTTGAGCCTGGTTTTTTCCAGTTCTTTTTTGTCTTTGTCCATGACGGGCTCAACTCTCTGTGGACTGTTCGTCCGTTTGAGATTCACCTCTTTCCGCACGCTCGTATGCCTGAATGATCTCCTGCACCAGACGATGCCTCACCACGTCTCGGTTGGAGAAGAAAGTGAAACGGATGTCGTCTATCCCTTTCAGCAATTGAATGGCTTCCACAAGGCCGGACTGTTTGGTGTTGGGAAGGTCGATTTGAGTGATGTCGCCCGTGATAACAGCTTTGGAACCGAGACCGAGTCGAGTCAGGAACATCTTCATCTGTTCGGTGGTGGTGTTCTGCGCTTCATCCAGTATGACAAACGCATCATTGAGTGTGCGGCCTCGCATGAATGCCAGGGGTGCGACCTCGATGGCACCCCTCTGAAGCAGGGCCGACGCTTTCTCATAGTCCATCATGTCATGAAGGGCGTCGTAGAGGGGCCGCAAATAGGGGTTGACTTTTTCTGCAAGGTCTCCCGGAAGAAAACCCAGTTTTTCCCCGGCTTCAACAGCCGGGCGCACGAGCACGATGCGCCTCACCTGGTCTTTGCTCATGGCCGCCACCGCCATGGCCATGGCCAGGTACGTTTTGCCCGTGCCGGCAGGGCCTATGCCAAACACAATGTCGTGGCTCCTTATGGCTTCGATGTATTCCTTTTGCCTCACCGTTTTGGGAGTGATGATCCGCTTGTTGGAAGCGATGAATACACGATCCAGAAATATGTCCTTCAGGTTCCGGTTGAGATTTTCGCTTAAAATGCGCACGGCGTAGACAATGTCGCTGGCATAGAGGGGGTGCCCTTTGGCAATGAGTCCTTTCAGCTCCTTCAGAAGGCGCTCGGCCAGCTCCACCTGGGAGCGCTCCCCATGAATGGAAAAAACATTGCCCCGCAGATGAATGCGCACGCGCAACTGTTTTTCCATGATTTTCAGGTGACTGTTTTGCTCCCCGGCCAGCTGCTGAATCACCTGGATGTCATCAAAGGATACCTGCGTGGAGGCATCCTGTGCTTTGTGTTTGGTTGAGAGAATGACCAATGGAGACAATTCCTCCCTGATGAGCATGACCATGAAAAACACCCCTTCACGGGATGAAAGTTTGCCACACAAGAAACAAGACAGGCTGAAATCCTGAAAGTTTGATGATTAGGCAGTGGCAAACACCTGCAATCATT
>SLCH01000164.1 GCA_007125915.1 Syntrophobacteraceae bacterium | reverse complement strand
ACGATGAAATTGGCCCCGTCGCTCTGGGGCGCATTGGACAATCCAATTTCCCGGTCGAGAGATTCCATGACTTGGTCTGAGCGGAAGACATTCTGGAGCTGAATGGCATGGGTTGTGGGTTCGACGCTCCCCGTTTCCAGCTCGTTGAGCGTTTCCATGTAACTGAGGATTTGGTTCATCTGTTCGGTCATGCGGATCATTTCCCCTTCTGTGAGTTCCAAACGGGCCAGGTCCGCCACGTGCAAAACTTCTGCTTCGCTGATTTTTTCACTCATGAGTTTTCACCATCTTCCTTTCACACCATCAGATGAGGCAATGAGTCAGGATATGTAGCACAAGGGAGAAGCCTCAACAAGTTCAAGGTTTCCAAGGGGGGTCAGCCCATCCCTGTGAAGGTCTCCATGGTTCGGCAGTCTTTGAAAGCGGTGAGGACTTCTTCGAGGCCCCGAATTTTGCGATTCAAAAGCAGTTGATGCGTCAGGGCATGCACCCGCGCTTCTTCCGCTTCCCGCTCGGAGGATGAACTCTCAAAACGTTGAATGAATCTGGCGAATCGAACCACATGAATGAGTTCATGGGTGGCGATATAGGTGGCCAGAGGCAGCAGCTCTATGGAGCTGTCACGTTGCACTGCATGGCGGATGACGTGATCCTGAAGGCATATTTTGAAGTAATCGGCTGTCTCGCTTCCGCGGAGCTTGTGATGTGGTGACCGGGCGTAGCGGTGGATTTGGGCGAATGCTTCGTCTATCACTTCGAATTCTTCCAGATCTTTAAGGGATTGAATGTCATAGCGGTATCGCTTCCACTGGGAAGTGGACAGTTTGTAATGGTCGCTGATGATCTCCTCGGAAATGGAGATGGCGTATCGCAGTGTATCGATTTCGCTCTTGTCGAACGGCACTCTGGCAATGGCTCCCATGATGCTTATCTCAATCGCAGGACTTGGCTGTGTTGGCGAGGCATGCCCATGAGCAGGTGGGCAAAAGACGACGAAGTTCCAGTCCATGGGGCAATAACAGCGAAAACTTATTATAAAAGGCTTTTGAAAGCGAGGAGAAAGTGCTCATGAAGGTCAGTCCGAAAATGAAGCTCCCTGGAGGGCCGAGAGTGGCGAAACCTTTGTCATCCAAGGGGACGTCATGTATTTTGAGGTTCACACCACAGGGTCACTTTTTTGTTCATGAGGGATAGGTCAAGGACGGATCAGGCGCTTCAAAGCAAAGGATTGAAAATGCAAAAGTGGGTTCTGATATTGGGACTTGTGGCCCAGGGCTTGTTTTCAGCCCGGTTTCTGGTGCAATGGATAGCGAGTGAGAAGCAGGGCCGCAGTGTGGTTCCTCTCGCATTCTGGCTTCTCAGTCTTGCGGGAGGGTCCCTTTTGCTGCTTTACGCCATTTTGCGCCAGGATCCCGTGTTCATCCTGGGCCAGGCGGGAGGAATCGTCATCTACTCAAGAAATCTGTACCTCATCTATAAGGAGAGATTGGATGCGAAACAGGTGGCCTTGAAGGGTTGAAGGCGCCCTTTGCCCAAGTGGCCTTCAAGCCCGTTCACGCTCATGACCCCGTCTGACGGCCGTCATCTTCCGCCCGAAGAAAATTGAGCTGAGAAGCATCTTCATGTCCTTTGATCCAATACTTCGCCCGGCATATCCTTCGCACGTCATAGATTTTCTTGTTTTGAGATTCAAAGTAAACCCGCACCAGTATTTCACCCAGAAGCCCGATGGCAAGGAACTGTACCCCTGCCAGCAGGAGGACGGCGCCAAAAAGCATAAGGGGGCCATGAACTTCAAAAATGTGGATTCCCACAAGGAATTTTCGTGCGAGGAGAAAGCACCCGATCAAGGATGAAAGGAGGGTGCACACGAGAAAAAGCTTGCCGAAAAAATGAAGAGGGCGGGTCATGTAGCGCATGAGAAAGCCCACCGTGAGCAGGTCAAACATAACGCGAAAAGTGCGGGAAAGCCCGTAGTGGGATTTTCCCGAGTTGCGTCCCATGTCTTTGATGGGAATTTCCACTATGCGGGCACCGTTCAGCGCAGACAGTGCGGGCACAAATCGATGCAACTCCCCATACAGCCTCAAGTCTGAGAGCACTTCCCGCCGATAAGCTTTGAAGGTGGTGCCGAAGTCGTGCAGTTTCACCCCTGAGACTTTGGACATGAGCCAATTGGCGATGCGTGAAGGAAGGGTGCGCGTGAGCAGCGCATCAGACCGCTGCACGCGCCATCCGGACACAAGGTCATAACCTTCTTGAATCTTTTCCAGAAAGTCGGGGATTTGTTCGGGAGCGTGCTGCAGGTCACCGTCCATGGCCACCACGAATTCGCCCTGGGCATGATCAAATCCCGCCATGAGTGCAGGAGTCTGGCCGTAATTTTTCCGCAGGTGCACCACCACAATCCTGGGGTCTTTGTCAAAAAGCTGGTCCAGAAGCTGGGGTGTGCTGTCCGTGCTTCCATCATTCACAAGCACCAGTTCCCAGCTGTTTTCCAGTGATTCCATGGTGCTCCTGACGCGGGCATAAAGCTCCAAAAGGGTGGCCGCTTCATTGTGCAGAGGTATGACCACGGAAACAGTGGGGGTTGGCCTTTCAGTGGAAGCAGGGGCACTCGGGTTCGCAACGGTTCCTGATGTTTTCAACATGCGCTCATCTCTCCAAAATGTTTGATCTGGATATTTTGTTCCAGCAGGGCTTCTTTGAAAAGGGGCGACAGCAGCAGGTCCCTTTCCACTTGCCGCTGTTTCAAGAGCCGCGTCCTGCTGCCCTGCAGGTCCGAGTCGTAGTCGCCGGGGTGCATCATCCACTCGGTGATGCCCTGGGGAAGGCGCCGGGCAAAGCACATGGCCAGTGACGGATTCCAGAGACCTGTGAGGGAGATGCCAAGGAAGTTTTTCGGGGTTTTCAAGCCGGCTCTATGAATTTTACGCTGAAAAGCCTTGTGCTGACTCTTTGCGAGCCACGCCATGGTGTGTTGCCCCAGGAATTCTCCCCACTGGTTTCGAGCAATGTTTCGCGTCGCTGCCCAGAAGGGGCTGCAGTCGAAGGGGTTGCGCATCCAGAAGATTTTAAATTTTCGAGCGACTTCTATGGTCGCCTCCAGAACCTGGGGAATGAGGTGGACGTGCTTGTGTGTGTCCAGGTGAGTTGGACGAATGCCGCTGTCCAAAACCCGGGTCAACTGACAGTGCAGCTCCTTTTTCACAGATGCTGCGGACACCCTTCCTGAAAAGAGGCCTTTGAGCAGCGCAGCGGGAGATGGTGGCAGATTGCCTGTTTCGTCCACCAGGTCGGGAATTGCTTCCGGGGGTGCAGCCGAAGGCAGTTCTGTGAGTGCCAGGTGGACGCCGATGCCCAGCTGAGGGTGGCATTTGGCTCTCGTGACCGCGTCTTCAAAAGCCTTCCCGCAGGCCATGATCGTTGCGCTTCGCAGCACGCCTTCCCGGTGGCAGCGAAAAACGGCTTCATTGATGCCCTGAGTATAACCCAGATCGTCTGCGTTGATGAGCAGAGTCTTTGTGTCCAATACAGTGTGATCCCATGCTGCAGGAGTGGTGTGTGGATGGCATTTTGGCGATGTGCCACCTCCATGGAGCAATGCTTTGCTAGCAGAATGGGGGGAAGGTGTCAAGGGAGGTCATGGGTTGGGAGGAATGGGCTTTTCAGAACACTGAAATTGCGTTAGTCTGCCTGTGTTTTTGACCACTTCAATGGACCTGACGGGAGAGTGAAGAGATGAAAGTTGCTCGCTTCATGGGGAATGGATTCAAGATCCTCATCCTTTGCGTTTTGATGCTCACCCTCACCACTGCGAGGGGAAACTGTGAAGAGCCAAAAGTGCTCGGTTTGGATGAACTCATAAAGCTGGCGGTGGAGCATAGCCCGCAGCTGAGACAATCTGATCAGCAGGTGCTGGCTGCCGAGAGTGACCTCATGCAGGCCCGGGGAGCCATGTTTCCCCAGCTGGAACTGGTGGGCACCGCAGGGCCCGTAAATGATGCGGACCTTCCAACGGTTGTGGTGAGGGAAGAGATAGCTCCCGGTGTATTTTCGGGGGTTCTCCAGGACAATGACAAAAATTCGGTGGGCATTTTCGGGCGCTTGGATGTGGCCATATTTCAGCCTTTGTATGCCTTTGGGAAAATTTCTCATCGCCGGGACGCCGCCGCTTTTGGTGTTGAAGCACAAAGATATGGCCGGGAAGCACGCCTTAGCGAAGTCGTTCTCAACGTCAAAGAGCTCTACTACAGCATGATTGTGGCCCAGCAGGGAGAAGGTGCGGCACGGAGCGCCGGTGATTTCATTGAGGACGCCCGCAACCGTATCGAGCGTTTGATCGATGCCCAATCTCCCATGGTGGATCAGAGTGACCTGTACCGCCTTGAGGCTTTCGAAGCGGATATTGCACGTTTCCGTGCGAGGGCTGAATCGGGAAGCCGAATGGCCTATCACGCCCTGAAGCGGGCCATCGGTTACCCGGAGCACAAGGATTTTCAGCTCGATCGCAGGGAATTGCCCATGGAGGCTCCAAGACTCCAGGGCTTGGAGGAGTATGTCCACATGGCCCTTGAGTCCCGGCCGGAACTGAAGCAGCTCGAAAGGGGAATCGAGGCCAGAAAGGCAATGCTGAAAGCCAGCCAGGCAGATTTTTACCCCACATTCTTTGCGGCGGCCATAGGTTCTTTTGCTGGAGCCCCGGGACGCGAACGCATGCCCATTTCGTATTTTGGTGACGACTTCAACCATGCCCGCATGGGCGTCATCGTGGGGTCCGAATGGAAATTTGATTTTGGAATCAACCGGGGCCGCTCCAGGAGAGCTCTGGCCGAGTACCAGGAACTGGTGCATCAGAAGGAATTTGCAGCGGACAGCATACCTTTGCAGGTCATGAGATACTATGAAGAGGTGCTGGAGGCGGAGAAATCACTGCAAGCCTACCGAAATGCGGTCGTGGCCTCTCGCAGGTGGGTGGTGGCTTCCTTCTCCGGCTTCGATTTCGGCCTGGGCACCGCCAGAGACATGTTCGATGCCATTGACCGCTATGGTAAAAATCAAGGTGAATACCTGACCCTTCTCTTGAGTTATAATATTTCACAGGCCAGGTTGGAGCATGCAGTGGGCATGTACAAAGGGGAGGTCGTCTCGCCCTGAGTCCATCATTCTCCTTACAAAACATGTTCACCTTGGATTCATCGGGTGAGAATTTGAAGACTGCACACAGGGTCGTCCATTTGTAATGAAAATAGTACTGAGGCTCATACAGTTTTGGCTGGCCTGGGTTTTGCCCAGGCCTCGACTTGTTTTGGGGGTGGCTTTGCTGTCGGCGGCGGCGGCTCTTTTCTATACAGGGGCCCGGCTGGAAATCCGAACGGATCAGCTGGAACTGATCTCTCCCGATCATCCTCTCGTAGAATTGAGCAGCAGGCTTGATCCCTTCAGCATGGAGGGCACGGCAACCTT
>SLCH01000162.1 GCA_007125915.1 Syntrophobacteraceae bacterium | reverse complement strand
TTGCACGAGAATCGCCGCAGGCTGGCCACTTTGCTGGCCAACCTGCCCGGAATGGCCTACCGGTTTCGAAATGACGAAGATTGGACCACCGAGTTCATCAGTGAAGGATGCTGCCGTCTTCTGGGTTGTGAGAGTGCCCGGATTTCCAGCAGAAAGAAGGACTACCAGAGGCTCATTCACCCGGAAGACAAAGAGGAGGTGTGGCAGAGCATTGAGAGAGCTCTTCAGGAACGGGAGGCCTATCGCATTGTTTACCGCGTCAGGGACTGCCGGGGGGACCTCAAATGGGTTTTTGAACAGGGGATCGGCATCTATGATGAAGAAGGCAATCTGGAGGCCGTGGAAGGTTTCATCGGCGACATCACCGAGAGAAAAAAAGTGGAGGAGGCTTTCAAGGTTTCCGAAGGACGCTACAGGACCCTGGTGGAGAGCACTTCCGATGCCATCATGCTGGTGGACCGGGAGCGAAAGATACAGTCGTTCAACCGTGCTTTTCTGGATATGCTGGGCTACACCGCAGAGGAAGTTCTGGGGCAGTCCGTGAGAATCCTGCATCCCTCCGAGGAAAAATTCCAGGCTTTTGCGGCTGAGTTCTACCCCCTTGTTCAGCAAGATCGCTTCGTGAGGACCGAATGGGAGCTGGCCCGAAAGGACGGGAGCATGGTGCCCATCGAGGTCACCTTGTCCGCCGTGGATGATGAGACAGGAAAGGCCACGGGTTATGTGGCCATTTTCAGGGACATTTCTGACAGAAGGCGCATCGAGGCGGAACTGGACCGTTACCGCAATCACCTGGAAGACAAGGTCCGGGAAAGAACTCACGACATGGAGGTGGCGCAGCGGGCCATGATCCAGGAGGAAAAACTCAAGATTCTCGGATCCATTTCCTCCCAGATCGCCCACGAAATTCGAAATCCTCTCACTTCCATTGGCGGTTTTGCCAAGCGCCTTCAAAAGAAGAATCCAGAATCCTACGAAGCGAGGATCATTGTTCAGGAATCGGAGAGGCTGGAGCGGATTCTCAACCGCATCGAGAACTATCTCAAGCCTGTGGAAATGAGGCCTCATGAATGCTCCGTCAATGACCTGCTCAACGATGTCCTGGCGCTCCTGGATCCCGAACTGAAACAGCTGTCGGTGCTCATCAAGATGGACCTGGCCCCTGACCTGGGCACGGCTTACGTGGATCCCGATCTTCTCTGCCAGATTTTCATCAACGTCCTTCGAAATGCGGTGACGGCTCTCGATGCGGGAACGCATCTTCAAGTTCGAACTTTCGAAAGCGACCAGAACGTGCACACGGTGTTCACCATGCAGGTTTCCAAACCCCGCATCAAAGACCTCGACGCCCTGCTGCTTCCTTTCAACGAGGAGGGTCAGAGCCTGGGCATGGCCGTGAGCTACCGCATTCTGCGCAACATGGGGGGCACCTTTTCTCTCAGCAGGAAAGGCACGGAAGTGAGCCTGAGCATCTCCCTCCTCAAGGCTCTCCAGCCCCAGGCGGGAGACTGGAAGGATACCCATGACCGTAAGTGAAGCTTCTCAAGACCGTTTGGCCGTGCTCATCGATGCGGAAAACGCACAGCCGTCCATCACCGAGGCGCTCCTGTCGGAGGTGGCCAAGTATGGCATTGCAAGCGTCAAGCGCATCTATGGGGACTGGACCACCCCCACCCTGAGCGGCTGGAAGTCCGTGCTCCTGGAACATTCCATTCACCCCGTTCAGCAGTTTCGCTACACTGTGGGCAAAAGCGCCACGGACAGCGCCATGATCATCGATGCCATGGATCTGCTCTACACCAAGCGTTTCGATGGCTTTTGCCTCGTGTCCAGCGACAGCGATTTCACCCGCCTGGCCTCGCGCATTCGTGAGGAGGGGCTGATCGTTTACGGGTTCGGGGAGAAAAAAACTCCCAAACCTTTTGTCTCCGCCTGCGACAAGTTCATTTTCACGGAGGTCCTTCGATTCCAGGAGAGCCCCGAACCCGCCGTCAAGCGTAAAATCGCCAACGAACTGAAGGGGGACGCCAAGCTGGTGGGGCTTCTTCGAAGCGCTGTGGCAGCGGCTTCCGATGAAAGCGGGTGGGCTCACCTGGGGGCCGTGGGCAGCAACATCGCCAAACAGGCGCCCGAATTCGATCCCCGCAACTACCGATTCAGCAAGCTGGGGGAACTGGTGGCCGCCACCAAATTGTTCGACATGGACGAAAGGATCCACAGCGACGGGCGGTCACGGTCCATCTACATTCGCGACAAGCGCCAAAAGGCGGAGAAGTAGCGTGCGAAGGGTGGCTCTGTAAGCCCGATACTGCGCATGTGAAATCTCGTGCCAAAGTCCACGGGAGATCCACGGGAGATCTATGATGACAGAACCCGCAAAAAAGAAAGCGGTCTACCAGGATCTTTTTTCCATCCCCGACAACATGAGGGGGGAAATCGTCAACGGGGAACTGATCGTCACGCCCCGGCCGTCAAGAAAGCACAGTGTGGTGGTTTCACGCCTGGGATATGAAGTGGGCCCCCCCTACGACCTGGGCCGTGGCGGCGGTCCCGGAGGATGGATCATTCTCAGTGAACCGGAGGTTTCTCTGGGTGAGAACATCCTCGTTCCCGATATGGCCGGCTGGAAAAAAGAGAGATTTCCCGTTGATGAACCTCACAACTGGATCTCCGTGGCACCCCACTGGATTTGCGAGGTTCTCTCCCCCGGGACCGCTCAGGTTGACCGGGCGGAGAAGATGCCCCTTTATGCCCGGCACGGGGTGTCCTACGCCTGGCTCCTGGATCCCATCGTGAAAACTCTTGAGGTATTTCGCCTGGAAAATGGAAAGTGGCTGGTGGTGGGGGTTTACGCCGGGTCAGCCAGGGTGAGTGCGGAGCCCTTTGAGCAAATAGAACTCAATCTCGGCCTATTCTGGCTGGAATGAGGAGGATGTGCCATGGAAGAATACCACGTGGTCGTTATCGGGTCGGGGACGGCGGGGCAGACCGCAGCTTACGATTTGAACGAAAAGGGGCTCCGGGTGGCCGTGGTGGAGCGGAGCGACCACCCGGGGGGCACGTGCTCCCAGTATGGCTGTCAGCCCAAGAAGTGGTTTTATGAAGCCACGGAAACCATTTTCCGGTGCCGTCACCTGGAAGGAAAGGGAATTGCGGGAATCCCGCGGGGAGTCTGGCCGGAGGTCCTTCGTGAAAAGAGCCGTTTCACCTCCGCCGTGCCCCAAAGAACCGTGGAAGGTTTCCAAAAGGCGGGGATCGCCTTTTTTCGCGGTGAAGCGAGGTTCAAAGATTCCGAGACTCTCCAGGCCGGAGACACCACCCTGAAGGCGTCGTTCTTCCTGGTGGCCACGGGGGCCCGGCCCATGCCGCTCCCCTTTGAAGGCGCCGAGCACATGATCACCAGCAGTGATTTCCTTGAACTGGAGAATCTGCCCCCGCGCATGATTTTTGTGGGAGGAGGCTTCATCTCCTTTGAGTTTGCCCATTTCGCGGCCCGCCTGGGCCCTCCCCAGATGCAGATTCACATTCTGGAGGCCGCCGAAAGGCCCTTGGGTCCCTTTGACGAAGAAATGGTCCAGCTCCTGGTGGAAGCCTCCAGGGACGAAGGCATCGAAGTCCTCTCCAATGTGAAGATCACATCCCTTGAGAGGAAAAGCTCTGGAATCGTGGTGTCCACCGCTTCGGGCGAGAATTTCGAAGGGGATCTCGTGGTGCATGGAGCGGGAAGGGTTCCCGACCTGGATGGCCTGAACCTGGAAGCGGCCGGGGTGAACCATAGCCGCCGGGGCATCGAGGTGGATGCTTCCATGCGCACATCCAACGAGCGTATTTTTGCCCTGGGAGACTGTGCGGCCACCATTCAGCTGGCGAGAGTGGCCGACGAAGAAGGTCACACGGCAGCGGCCAATATCCTTGCAGAACTTCGGGGCGGCCGCCCCGCCGCCATGGATTACGGCGCCGTCCCATCCATGCTCTTCACCTGCCCCCAATACGGCATGGTGGGCAAGACGGAAGAAAACCTTCGGGAAGAAGGCATGCCCTACCGGAAAAGTTTTGGAAAAAATCTTTCATGGCCCACCTACCAGCGGTTGGGCATGAAGCACGCCGCCTACAAAATACTTGCGGCGGAAGACGGAAAGGTGCTCGGCGCCCACATTCTCTCGGACAACGGTTGCGGCCTTGTCACCACGTTCAAGCTCGCCATGCACCAAAAGATGACCGTGGATGAACTCTACAGGGCATGCATCATGACCCCTTACCCCTCCAGGGAAAGTGACATCATCTACATGCTGAAGCCCCTCCTCAGTGGGTGAGGGCGTCAGCCATGACCGTTTCCGTATTCCTGAACTGGCTGTAGGCGTCTTCATCGAGAGGGAAGTCCCAGGAGCCGCTTCGGTGCATGATCCTGCCCCCGAATCCCGTTTTGAAGCGATAGAGCCCGTAGAAGGAATGTTCCGGGTCCATGCTGGGCGAAACGGCGCCCATGTCGTAGTCGGTGCAGCCAAGGGATTTGGCCTTTTGCATGGCGGCCCAGTGCACGGCGTAGGGGCCCATGAGGTTGCGCTTTGTGTTGGAGGAGGCCCCGTAGAGGAAGATCGCCCTTCGGCCCGAAATGGCCACGATGGCTCCCGCCAGCAGGTCATCGTGGTGGGTGGCCAGCAGAAAGAGGATTTCCGAATTGAAGGGGTCCTTTTCATGGGCGGCAAAAAGGGCGCAGAAGTGCTGGTATTCGCATATGGAAAAGCCATTGCGGATGGCCGTCTGGCGGTAAAGCTCGTGGAAAGCGGGCAGCATTTGGGTGGACGCCTCAAAAACCTTGACCCCTTTGCGCCGGGCGAGGCCGATGTTGTACCGCGTCTTGGGTTTCATGCGGGCACGAATCGCTTCTTCGGAAGGTCTCATGTCCACCACGATCGTGTCGGCCACGGTCATGTCCACGGTGGCTTTTCTCAGGTTCCAGGATCGGGTTCCAAAATTCATTCGCATTTCGCGAAGGCGCGATTCGGGGTAGTCGTGCCAGTCCCGCCCCTGCAGTTCCTGCGCGTATTGAGATTCCCAGGGAAGGTCGTAACGAATGAAGGTCACGGATGGGTCCAGGTGCGGCGCCATGGCCTCGGACAAATCTTCGAGGAAGGTTCCGTAATTTTCCGGGTCGGGGGCGAATTCAGGCCCCTGGGGGACATAGGCGGCGGACCCGTTGGTTCCGAGGGATTTGATGAGCACCAGCACGTCGCCTCTGGGCCGGGAGGAATCGATGTCGAAGGCGAGGGGTTTCCATCCCAGTTGCGACTTGACCTGGCTCCAGTAGAGGGTCTGGTAGACGATGTCCGTGGGTTCGAGAGCTCGCAGGATCTTGGGGGCGAGACAGAGGTTCATGGCGGTCCCTGGTCCTCCTCTGAAGGTAGATGGTTGCACATAAAAAAAGCGCACAGTGGGAGACAGTGCACTTTTCCAGAGAAAAATTTGA
>SLCH01000222.1 GCA_007125915.1 Syntrophobacteraceae bacterium | reverse complement strand
GTGCTGCCCGAATCAGCCCCGGTTATCGGCAAAAAGGTTGCCGAGTCCGGTTTTCCCAAGGGGATGCTGGTGGGTGCCATTGTGCGGGGGAAAGAAGTGATCATTCCCCATGGTGCCACGGTTTTCGAGGCCAATGACAGCCTGATCATTTTCGCTTTGCCCAACGTTTGTTCCCGAGCGGAAGATTTCTTCTGCCGGTCCATGGAAGAGCAGTGTTCTCCTTAGGGTCTGCAGGCCATTGACGTTGCCAAAAAGAAAACGCGGCCTTCCTTCTCGATAAATTGCACTTCATCTGCCGGGGTAATCACCCAGCTTCTGAGGAATGTGTTTGGGAATCGTGCCCTGGACTCATCGTCTTCATCCACAAAGCCCCCCAATCTGGCAGTCCTGCATTCGCATGGCAGGGCATAAAAATTTGCGTCCAAAATCGAGGACGCCATATTCCCGTAACAAATCTCCCCTAATCTGACTTAGAGCAGAAGCAAACTCAATTATCAAAACCCATGAAGGTGGAGAGGTCCCTCTCCAATTTTACTCTTTGCATCTGAATGGAACGGTTTTTTGCTGATTGCTGCAAAGGACAGTGAAATTTTGCATCCATGATCAGCTGCATTGATCGTTATCTGGTTCATGGTGGATTGCTACCCTTTGGCTGAGCGCTCAACCCATGCAAGCTGGTCAAGTTGTTTTGAACATTGGATCACTTAATTCCACGGGCAGTTCGTTATCCTAGGAACCGATCAGCTCAGGTTCCAGTCATAGAGGAAAGACAATGGCCGGTTCCGAGGATGAAAAAATCATCTGTTATGGCCCATGTCCCCATTGCGGTTGTGATGTGTTCTACCGTTACGGGAAAACGCGACATGGCAAGCAACGATACCAGTGTCTGCTCTGCGGTACCCAATTCATTCATGACCGGGAAAGAGCCTACATAAAAGACAGGCCCATTTGCCCCTCCTGTGCCATGAAGATGCATCTGTACAGGCGAGAGAAAAGAATCTTGAGATTTCGATGTGCCCGTTATCCTCTGTGCAGAACCTATTTGAAGCTTGCTGCCGAGGAATGGGGGTAGGAAAAAAGGCCATTTCCGAGAACTGCGAAAAGGCTCTGAGGCATCATTTTTTGACTTTCATCATGCCATGATAAAATGATAATCCACTGATAAATTTAACCTTCCTTCACATGGCAAATTTAGCGCTTGGTCCTCAATTCTTCAATTCTTTTGATGCCCTGATTCAAAAAACACAAGAAACTCAATCAAGAGCATCGTCCTGATCATCCACTGGCTTTCATAAACACAGTGATCTCGTAAAAAAAAATAGGTTATTAATGAAAGCATCAAATGACACTCTGGAAATTTTTTCTTAAATTACAGCGATAACCGTTGCTGTCTGGTTTTAATTCACCGCTGCTTTGCGCTGAGCCTTAATGCATCAATATTATTATAGAATACGTAAAATTCCTGACAGGAGGATGACCATGGCTCTTTTCAATAATGGCTGGAAGCTTGGCACGGGTGTTGCCGTCGGACTTGGTGCCATCGTTCTTGCGCCCACAATTTTGCCCATACTGGGCGCGGTTGCCAAGCCCTTCGTCAAGGCGGGCATCAAGAGCGGCATGATTCTCTATGGCAGAAGCCGGGAGATGATTGCCGAAGCAGCTGAAGTGATCGAAGATCTGGCAGCGGAGGCCAAGGCTGAACTCATCCAGACCGGTGAAGGGGGGCCTGCCTCCACTCCGCCTGCGAGCGAAGGGCCGTGATGGAGCTTCCGGAGGCCAATATTTGCCATCGGACTTCGGAGCGGATCCGTGTCAAAATTCCCTCGAAAAAAGGAGAAGCTCACTACTTTGATGCGGTGGTCAAAACTCTTTCAAAATCTCCCGGGATACTCCGCATCGAAGCCAATCCCTTGACTGGAAGCGTTCTGATCGTGTTGCAGGAAAAGGAGTTCGATCTGCGAGGCCTGGCACGCGCTAAGAAGCTCTTTGCACTCAAGGATTCCCCATGGCGGGCAAAACCCTTCTATGAGGCTTTTTCCCAGAGCATTCAACAATGCAACCTTCAGATGAAGGATTTTACAGGCGGCGGGCTGGATCTGACCGGCCTTGCCTTTCTCGTCCTCATCACCATCGGTATTTTCCAGTTGATGGAAGGAAACGTCATGGTTCCAGCCATCACCGCTTTTTGGTACGCCACAAGCCTGATCATGGAAGCTCGACTGCAACCCTCTGTCGCCGTCTGAACCGAGGCGGTTTTCTGCTCCTTGCCTCACACACCCCTCAATGAAGACCCCCCTTGTTCGAAGTCCAGCTTCAAATACCTGTAATCATTCTAATTTGCAGAGATTTGGATTTGCAAAGATTGAACGGAGTAGCCCACTGAGCTCATGAGCTGGATTGGAATTCTGATCCAAATAGAGAGATCCACAAAATGAGACAATACCATTACTGTTATGTGTCATTTGAGCGACATGGGTGTAAGTAATGGTTTTATCAGTGGACTCAAAAAGATCTTATTTTTAAACTACAAGTGAATGATTGCTCAAAGAAAAACAGTCCAAAAGCATGAAGAAACGAGAAGCTCCGATCTTTCAAACCATATCGTTCAGAAGTCCTACACGGCCAAATCTTCACTTTGTGTGCTTCTCAGTTCCGCTGGAAATATAAGAAGCTCAAGGACAAAAGCTTTTTATCATCTCTGTTAGCGGCGTCCTAAGCTCTCTTTATCCTATAAATATTCAAACACTTAAAAGGCCACTTAGCATTTTTTTTCTCTCTTTGGAACGCTGATGTTCCAAGGGAGCAAGAGCTTTTTGCAGGAGGAGGTCAGAGCATGTCGGCTCAAAAAACTTCGGGCGAGCAAAGCAGGGGAAGAGCGTCCCCTTCGAGGAAGCGCACTTCAAAAGGTGCCTCTGAAGCACCAGTAACTGTGAAAACACCAGGGGAGGAAAACGTCATGGAACAACAGGAAAAGGTTCAGCAAAGCAGGGTTGTGGAAGGAGTCCAGGACGCGGGACGCGGCATCAAGAACGGCATCATCGGCACCTTGAAGGCAACGGGTGAGATCGAGGCAGAGGCACTGAACCTTGTTCGAAACACTCTGGGAGACCTCATCAAGACCACCGGGGCCGTCGTGGGTGATGCCTTGAATGTTGCGCAAACAGTGGTCAAAGGAACAGCCTCGGCAGTGGAAGAGGTGAGCATCGGAGTTGTGGGAAGCACCACCAAGGTCGTCAAGGGGGTGGTGGGAGGCGCCAATGAAATTGGCAGTGAAGTGCTGAGCACGGCAAACCGAGCGGTCTCGGGTACTTTTCATTCCGTCGCCGCCATCGGTGGTGAAGCAGGGGGACTGGCCAGGAGGACGGCGAACGGAGCTGTGGTCACGGTCAAGGAAATTGCATCTAACCTGACCTCCGCGGTCAAAGACACTGCGGGAGGCGTCATAGGGGGAGCCGGAGAGCTGGCCGGCAGCACGGTCAAGACCACGCGTGATGTGCTCATGGTGACCGTGGGAGGAGCGAAAGAGACAGCAGGGGAAGTCATTGGCGGCGTCGGGGAGTTGGCTGGCGGCGCAGTCAAAGCAACCAGGGACGTTCTGGTGAGCAGCGTCAGTGGGGTGAAAGACGTTCTTTCCGAAGCACTTCCCAAATCACCAAAATAAAGAAGGTTTTCGCGACACAGCCCAATCAATTTTGGAAGCGAGGATGACGGATATGCAGGCAGCGGGGTTGGTCACACCGGTTCATACGGTTGTGAAAGGGAGAGCCAGGTTCAAGGTCCGAGGGCTTCATGGCTGCCTTCTCCTCAAAAACCATCTTTCGGCAATGCTTTCCCGGCATCGGATCATCACCGAATGCTCCGCCAGTCATGAAACGGGCAATGTGCTTGTTCTTTTCAACTCAGGAAATGATTTCAACCACGTGAAGGTGGTGATCGAATCCATCGTTCTCGACTACATGGAAACCGCTGCATCGGACAGAAAATCCACCAGCGGCCAGGAACTGGTGCGGCAGGAATTCTACGGGTCCAATGGTAATGCTTCCCTGGGCAGCGTGCCGCCCTGGATGGAAAAAGAAAGCTTCTCCAAAGTACCGAAGGCCCCTGGAGAGCAAGGGGAGGACCCTTGGCATTGCCTGAGCTCCACAGCGGTTGTCAACACTCTCAATTCCTCGAGCACCAAAGGACTCGGCCATCTGGAAGCTCTCCAGCGTTTTGAGCATTTCGGCCCCAATTCGCTGCCCGAAACTTCCAGCCGATCAGGGTGGAGCATTTTCATCGACCAGTTCAAATCCCTGCCCGTTGCTCTTCTTGGGGCTGCAGCAGGGATTTCTATCATCACCGGCGGTCTTGCCGACGCACTGGCCATTGTGACCGTCGTGGGAATCAACGGTGTCATAGGATACGTGACGGAAAGTGAGGCGGAGAAAACCATCCATTCTCTAAAAGAGATGGTGAAGCCGATGGCGGATGTATTGAGGGAAGGGATGGTTTTGACCATAGCTGCGGAGCGAGTGGTGCCTGGAGATATTTTGGCATTGAGACCGGGTACTTATGTGGCTGCAGATGCCAGACTGATCGAAGCCAGCCACCTGAGCCTCGATGAATCCGTTTTGACCGGTGAGAGCATGCCTGTTGTGAAGGGTGTGAACGCATCCTTTTCACAAGGAACTCCTCTTGCGGACCGGACAAACATGGTCTACATGGGCACGCTGGTCACGGGAGGGCAGGGCCGCGCGGTGGTCGTGGCCACAGGCAGATACACGGAGGTCGGCAAGCTTCAGGCCCTTGTCCATGAGGCGGCATCTCCTGAAACCCCCATGGAACGGCAGCTCAGCCGCCTGGGCGATCAGCTCGTGATCATCTCCGGTGCGGCGTGTGTTCTCGTTTTTGGCATAGGGCTCCTTCGAGGATATGGATTTCTCATGATGTTCAAAACGTCCATATCCCTCGCCGTTGCAGCCGTGCCCGAGGGTCTTCCTGCTGTGGCCACAACCACGCTCGCTCTCGGCATTCGCAATATGAAGCGCCATCATGTGCTCATACGCCAGCTCAATGCCGTGGAAACCCTGGGATGCATCCAGACCATATGCTTTGACAAGACCGGCACCATCACTCAGAACAGGATGGCCGTCGTGCGACTCTTCGCCGGCATGAAAGAAGTCCGGTTGGTGAACGGCTCATTTCTTCACCAGGGGATATCCATGGATCCCCTGGACTGCGAAGAGATGAAACGCCTCACGGAAACGATCGTCCTTTGCAATACAACGGAGATCGAAGTCAACACTCAGGGCGAATACGAGCTTCGAGGAACTTCCACTGAAAGCGCTCTCATCCGCATGGCAATGGAATCGGGCGCTGACGTCTTGCGAATCCGCAAAGATTTCCCCCTCATTAAAGTCAATTACCGGGCTGAAAACCGCCTTTTCATGGGAACGCTGCACCAAACGGAGATGACAGGCAGCAGGAGTCTCCTCATCGCCATCAAGGGAAGTCCGGTGGAAGTGCTCTCAATGTGCGACTTCCACCTGTTGGATGGGGCT
>SLCH01000139.1 GCA_007125915.1 Syntrophobacteraceae bacterium | reverse complement strand
TCCACCTCTACGAAGGCTACAGCGCCCGGGAAATCTCCTTTCCCATAAGGGTCATGCGAGCCCTCGGCGTCGAGGCCCTTTTCATCTCCAACGCGGCGGGAGGCCTCAATCCCAATTTTAAGGCGGGAGAGCTCATGCTCATCACCGACCACATCAACTTCACCGGGCAAAATCCTTTGGTGGGTCCCAACGTGGATCTCTGGGGAGAACGCTTTCCCGACATGACCGAACCCTACTGCAGGGCTTTCCAGCAGAAAGCGACCGAAGGGGCTCTGGAACTGGGGATGGTCCTTCACCGGGGTGTCTACGTGGGTGTCCCGGGACCCAGTCTCGAAACGGCGGCCGAAACACGGTTTCTGCGAAACATGGGCGCCGACGCCGTGGGAATGTCCACCATCATGGAAGTGATCACCGCGGTGCATGCGGGCATGAAAGTTCTGGGCATTTCGGCCATCAGCAATGTCAACCTTCCCGACCACTACCTGCCCGCTCCCTTGAAGGAAATCATTGCCACAGCGGAAAAAGCTGGAAAAAACCTTGCCTTGCTCCTGCAACACATTCTGCCCGGGCTTCCGGGACACCCAGCGCATTGACGGGCTCCGCTGCCACCATCACGCCAGCATTACGAAGGATACTCCCTTATGAATGGGTCAAAACCCTCCCAAAACATCACAGAAGTGGACCTCCTGCTCACAAATGCCCACGTTCTGACCCTCAATGAAGAGGATGAACGATTTCCTCACGGCGCCGTGGCCATCCTCGGAGAAAATATCTTCGCTGTGGGACCCTCTGAAACGGTCCAGGCCCGGGTGACCGCCCGCAGAACCCTTGATGCCACTGGCTGTGTGGTGCTTCCCGGCCTCATCAACGGTCACACCCATGCCGCCATGACCCTCTTTCGAGGTCTCGCCGATGATCTGCCTCTCATGGACTGGCTTCAAAAACATATCTTTCCCGCAGAACAAAAGCTCACAGAAGACTGGGTCTACTGGGGAACTCTGCTTGCCTGCGCAGAAATGATCCGTTCGGGCACCACCACTTTCTGCGACATGTACCTTTTCGAACATAAGGTGGCGGAAGCTGCCAGCCATGCGGGCATGAGGGCTCTCGTGGGTGAAGTGCTCTACGATTTTCCTTCGCCCAACTACGGCCCCCTGGAAAACGGCCTCAAGCACACGGAAGAGCTCATCAGGACATGGCAACAGGACCCCCTGATAAACATAGCTGTGGAGCCTCACGCCCTCTACACATGCTCTCCGGACCTTCTCAAAAAATGCTTCGCCCTGGCAGAAAAGCACGATGTGCCTGTCATCACGCACCTTTCGGAAACACAATCGGAGGTGGACCAAATATTGAAACAATACGGCTGTCGTCCCGTAGTGCACCTCGAAAACCTCGGACTTCTCTCTTCCAGGCTCATCGCCGATCACTGCGTGGTCCTCGATGAGTATGACATGGAACTTCTCGCCCGCAGATCCGTGCGGGTGGTGCACAATCCCGAAAGCAACATGAAACTGGCCTCGGGCATCGCACCCGTACCGCAGCTGCTGTCCATGGGCATCCCCGTGGCACTGGGAACAGACGGCTGCGCCAGCAACAATGATCTCGATCTTTTCGGTGAAATGGATTCCTGCGCCAAGCTTCACAAAGCTTCATCTCTCGATCCCACGGCCATGCCCGCCCTCCCGGTGCTGCACATGGCCACGCGAAAGGGGGCCCAGGTCCTCGGCCTGGGTGGCCAGGTGGGAGAACTGAGCCCCGGACTGCTGGCGGATATCATCGTGGTGGATTTTCAAAAACCTCACCTGACCCCCGTTTACGACCCCGTGAGCCACCTTGTCTATGCCGCACGGGGAGCCGATGTTTTGCATTCCATCATCCACGGAAAATTGGTCATGGAAGGCAGGGAACTGAAAACTCTCGATTTTGAGGAAATCGCCGCCCATGCGAGGCAATTCGCACGACTCATCGCATCCTGAAGTGAAAGACCAGGGACGCCGCACCGTGGACTGGCTTCTTCACAGTGCTGACTGGCTCGTCACCTGCAACGACCACATGATCTGCCTGCGGGACGGAGCCGTGGCCATTGAAAAAGACACGCTCGCGGGAGTCGGTCCCTCGGAAAAAATTCGCCAGCAATTTGCAGGGCTTCAGGAATGGGACATGACAGGGTTTTTGCTGGCGCCCGGGCTTGTGAACACGCACGTGCATGGAGCTATGAGCTGTTTTCGGGGCCTGGCCGATGATCTGGCCCTTGACCAATGGCTTTTTGAAGCCATTTTCCCTGCAGAAGCAAATCATGTGAATGAGGAGCTGGTCTACTGGGGAACCCTTCTTTCCATTGCAGAAATGCTCAAAAACGGAATCACCACCTTTTGCGACGGTTACTTTTTCGAGGAAGCCGCAGCGCAGGCGGCCCTCCAATCGGGCGCCCGTGCCGTTCTGGGCCAGGGAATTCTGGATTTCCCCGCCCCGGACCAGCAAGACCCGGGCCGTTCAAGACAGAGAGCCGAGGCCTTTCTCAAAAACTTTCCTCATGGGCACGACCGAATCCGTCCCTCGCTTTTCTGCCACGCCCCCTACACCTGCAGTGCAGAGACGCTCCAATGGGTCAAGGGCCTGTGCCGGGAAGAAGAGATTCTCTTTCAGATTCACCTTTCGGAAACACGGCAGGAAGTGTTGCAGCTGCGAAAGAAGCACGGTCTGTGGCCCGTGGAATACCTGGACACCCTGGGCATCCTGGATGGGCTGACGCTCTGCGCCCACGGCATCTGGGTGAACCCGGAAGAATCCCAGCTCCTGGCGCAGCGGGAAACGGGCATCGCTCACAATGTGGGGAGCAACATGAAGCTGGCGGCAGGAGTCGCTCCCATACCACGTTTTCTGTCCGAAGGTGTGAAGGTGGGTCTTGGGACAGATGGCTGCGCCAGCAACAACGACCTGGATCTTTTTGGTGAAATGGATCTCACGGCCAAGCTGCACAAGGTTTACTGGAAGGACCCCGAAGCCTGTCCGGCCTCCCATGTGCTGAAAATGGCCACCACAGGAGGTGCCCAGGTCCTGGGCTGGTCAAGTCATATCGGCAGCCTGGAAGTCTCCAAGAAAGCGGACCTCATGGCCCTCGATCTCAACTCTCCTCACCTCGTGCCCCTCTATGACCCCGTTTCTCATCTGGTCTACAGCGCACGGGGGAGTGACGTCTGTCACGTGTGGGTGGATGGGCGCCAGGTGGTTTCCCACGGTCGAATCCTGAACTGCCGGGAAGAGGAAATCATCGGAAGAATAAAAAAAATAACCCAAAAGCTGGGTTCGCTCCAATGATGACCACAGATGGCAGGGGCAAAGCGGCCCCGCATTCGTCCATTCTTTCCCCGGTGAGCTGTTTCACTGCAGAGGGACCTGCCATGGGACGTGGAATGAACCGTGGAATGAGGCTCAATTCTCAAGTGGCATCATCATCACAATTCATTTATGATTCATATCATAATGGTGCTTTGATTCTTTTCGCACACTCAATAAGGAGCGAACCATGCCGTCCCCCGATTATTTGAAACCGTTCATGGAACTGAACCGAGCTTTGGGGTATGGGGTTGACCAAGGGAGCCTGATGAACCTCATTGCCAGAAGGATCGTGGAAACCCTCGGCATCAAGGGATGCCTCATCAAAATGAAAAGCCCGTCCTCGGGATCTCTCGAACTGGCCGCAGGCTACGGTCTCAGCGAGCTCTTTCTTTTTGCAAGGCCCGAAGCCTTATCCCAAAGCATCTGCTTTCAGCTCCCTGATCAGGTGCGGTGTTTTGCCACAGCACAGGATTTCGAGGAAGTGGCAGAGCAGGAAGCCATGATGATCGAAGGCATTCGTGCCGCTGCCATTGCGCCCATCGAGGCGCGCCAGGAGTCCGTGGGCCTGGTGGCCCTCTTTGCCGATGCCCCCCGCCAGTTCGACACGGCTGAGTTGAACTTTGCCACCACCCTCGTCACGACCTGCTTCCAGTCCGTTTACTGGCAGCAGGACCTGGAAAAGGCCGTGGAGCGAGAAAGACGTTATTTCAAAGACTTTCATGAAATCAGCAGTGCCATACACTCCACACTCTCCGTGAACAAGGTCCTGGAGCTTGTGGTTGAAGGAGTCACCAAATGCCTGAAAGCCAGAGGCGCCAGCATCCGCCTTCTTGATCCCAAGACTCAAGAACTTTATCTTGCTCAATCCCATGGTCTCAGCGTTGAATTCCTGAAAAAAGGCGCGGTGAATTCTGAACGGAGCATCAGCGAAAACATGGCGGGAAAAGTGGTCGCCATCGAAGATGTTTACACAGACCCCCGCCTTCAGTACCGTCCGGCGGTGATCCAGGAAGGAATTCGCAAGATACTCTCCGTGCCCCTCACGGTGCGCAACAGGGTGATTGGAGTTCTGCGAATCTACTCAGGGGAAAGGCCATCGTTCACCGACCAGGAGATCCAGTTCGCCAACCTGATCGCCCAGCACTGCGCCCTGGCCATGGACAATGCCAAGCTTTACCAGCGGCTGAAGTACGAATATCAGCAGCTCCTGATCGATTTCGGCTATGAAGGCAGCCATGAACCCGCCAAATCCTGAAGAACCCCTGCCGCGTTCTCTCAGGTTCTGCAGAAGGCAGGCATTCCGGTTTTCAGGCAGTGGAGTGCTGTTGCCCGCATCAAGAACCCTCCGGACACAAGGCCTGAAGCACTGAAGGGGAAAGGATGCCCAAACCAAACCTGAAAGCACATCTTCTTCACTCACTCAGGGGAAAGGCATCGCCCTTTCACCAAGGTCTTGCGGAAACAGAATTCACCAAATAAAAGCCGGAAATCTCTCTGGAATGAGGTCATCATGAAAGCCTTGAGCGTACAGCAGCCCTTTGCATTTGAAATCATGAGCGGTATCAAAACCATCGAAGTCCGCAGCTGGGACACTCTGCACCGGGGAGAACTTCTCGTCTGCTCCTCCAAAAAACCGGCCTTTTCCCAGGATGAAATGGAAGAAATCGAAGACGAATACGGGTGCGCTTTTCTTTATGGGCAAGCCCTGTGCCTGGTTCGTCTCTCTGATGTGCGGCCCATGCGAAAGGGTGACGAAGAGCAGGCCCTCGTGGAAAAGGTTGACCCCGATGCCTACGCATGGATTTTGGAAAATGCAAGGCCGGTCGTCCCCTTCCCCGTGAAAGCTCAACAGGGAATTTTCGAAGTCGACGACAGCCTCATCACCGTTTCCCCTTTCAAATACCACCAGTCTGTCATTGTGAAAAAGGGAGTTGTGGCGAAGGATTTTGGAATCGACTTTTCCGGGTGGCAGGGAAGAACGGGCTTCATTGTGCTCACCGATGAGGGGGAAGTCCGCGTGCACGTCATGTGGGACAGTGTTTCCCTTGGCAAGATACCCCTGACGACCATCGAAACCTGCGAGGGGGAGGGCTTCGACTGGACGGGGGTTCTCCTTCGCCTCAGCGAAGTGGAGGAAGTGGATGCCAGAGACACCCTGCAGGACGTGGAGGACGCCCTGGAGGCCATTCTTGAAGATAATCCTCACCTTTTCG
>SLCH01000133.1 GCA_007125915.1 Syntrophobacteraceae bacterium | reverse complement strand
TCACTAAAACAGACCGGGTATCTTGAGGCCAGGAAGGTTGAGCCCCCCTGCCAGCTTGCTCATCTCCCCCGCTGCCATTTCCTGAGCACGCCTCATGCCTTCATTCACCGCTGCAACCACGAGATCCTGAAGCATTTCCACGTCCTCGGGATCCACCACCTGCGGGTCAATTTTTAAGCTGAGCAACTCCTGGCGGCCATTCACCACCACGGTCACCATGCCTCCCCCCGAAGAAGCTTCCACGGTCTTAACAGCCAGCTCTTCCTGCACTTTGGCCATTTTGTCCTGAAGAGCCTTCACCTGCTGCATGGGATTGAAACCTTTAGCCATATTTTCACCTCCAAATCGATGCCATGAGTTGGCAAACCACATTGCCCGCAGTCATTTTCCAAGGGAAAACCACTCGGCGACTTTCCTTTTCATCCACATTGTTCCATGGTCTCAATGAGATTTCTGACATCAATGAACAAAAAAGGGAAGGCCCGTCACTCGGCGGATTCCACCTCTCCCCCCTTTTTCCTTCCTGCCCCTTTGGGCGGTTTGATGTCCACCAGTTCCCCGCCCAAAATCTCAAGAGCCTGAAGCACCACCGGGTTCTGCAGCACAAGGCGCCTGGAGCCGGAGCGGGAGGTTCCTTCCTGCAACTCCTGCCCTCTGCGGGGCGCGGCCGATTTGCTTGTGACCGTCCATTGGCAACGGCTTTTGAAGTATTCGGCGGCTGCATCCTGAAGCTTCAACAAAGCCCCTTCGCTCTTCAAGCCCTCTTCAAATATTTCCAGCACCTGAAGGTTGGCCTTTTCTCCCTCCAGCGATAAAATGCTTTTGTCCAGCTTCGCCCCCATGACAGGGTCTCTGCCCTGAACCCAGCGCACAAAAGCCGGCCAGCGCTGCGGCATGTCTTCCGGCACGGCTTGCTCCCCAACGGGCTTCCCGCCCCCTTCATTGGCTTTGCTCCCCAGCGGCGCAGAAGGATCCGCAAGAAAATCCAACGGCCTCTCCTCCTCTGGTTCCCTCTCCGCAAATTCCCGGGGAGCTGTTTCCCATTGAGGCTCAGGAGGTTCCATCGAGGCAGTGCTCACCTCCTCCATGGAAGGGGCGGACCTGGCACCATCAGGGGAGCAGGCCGAGAAATTTCCACCCCTCATGAGGCTTTCCAGGGAATCAAGCTTCCCCATGATCGATTGGAGGGAATCGAGGCGCGGCGCCTTGGCCAGGCGGAGAAGGAGCATTTCCAGAGTGATCCGGGGGAGAGAGGATCGCCGAATGTCTTCTTCACCCTTGAGCAGGACCTGAAAATAGAGAAACAGTGACTCGGCGGAAGCTTTCCCGGCCTGCGCCTCCAACCTTTGCGCTTCCTCAGAAGACACCTCGAGCCGCCCCAACCCCTGGCCCAGGGCAAGCAGGAGGAGGTTTCTGAA
Source organism: Syntrophobacteraceae bacterium (assembly GCA_007125915.1). Classification (GTDB taxonomy): domain Bacteria; phylum Desulfobacterota; class Syntrophobacteria; order Syntrophobacterales; family Syntrophobacteraceae; genus SLCH01. The sequence goes on along the minus strand of SLCH01000133.1, from coordinate 4,145 downwards.
GTGGTCGCACAACTGTTGGCAGAAGCGCCTCGTATCAATGCCTCTGCAGTAGACAGCCTCCACAGTTTCGAGACATTCCTTCACGTCTCCATCCAGTATGGCCTGTCCCGCTCGCACAACGGACTGACGGTCCACAACCCCCAGAATGTCGAGAATCTCCTGATCGTCCAACCCATCCCCGCTGAATGCCAACAGCTGCTCCAGAAGACTCAGGGCGTCCCTCACGCTGCCGTCCGCCTCCCGCGCAATGGCATAAAGGATCGCCTCGGAAGCCGCCAGGCTCTCCTGGGCGGCAATTCTTTGGAGGTGCTCCACCAGAAGGGACATGGGAATGCGGCGAAAATCAAACCGCTGGCAGCGGCTCAGAATGGTGAGCGGGATTTTGTGGGGCTCTGTGGTGGCAAAGATGAAAAGCACGTGTTCCGGAGGCTCCTCCAGGGTCTTCAAAAGGGCATTGAAGGCTTCAGGGGTGAGCATGTGCACTTCATCAATGATGTAAACCTTGTAGCGACTTTTGGCAGGGCGATAGCGAACGGTTTCTCGAAGCTCCCGAATGCTGTCGATGCCCCGGTTGGACGCCCCGTCGATCTCCAGAACGTCGGGCGAATTCCCCTGAACAATCTCCTTGCAGTTGGAACAACCTTCGCACGGCAGTGACGACAGGCCCTGCAGGCAATTGAGTGACTTGGCGAAAATGCGCGCCACGGACGTTTTGCCCACGCCCCGGGCCCCTGTGAAGAGATAGGCGTGTGCGACGCGCCCTGAAAGAATGGCATTTTGCAGCGTCCTGGCCACATGGGGCTGGCCGACGACTGCACCAAAGTTTTGTGGACGCCACTTTCTGGCCAGTACAAGATAGGACATGGGTTTCTGAAGAACAGGGGCGTCAGGGCCCGGTGTCTGGTGGGACAAGAACGGCTGGAAGTGATTTGGCGCGTTTTCCGTTCCCATCTTTAACGCTGGAATGGGAAAACTGCAAACCACACGGATTCATCGACACTTGAGCTGAAACTGGCGGAGAGAGAGGGATTCGAACCCTCGGTACACCTTTTGGGCGTACACACGATTTCCAGTCGTGCCCCTTCAGCCTCTCGGGCATCTCTCCGTATTATTTTCCTTTTTTGCCGGCCTGGACATGGACCGGGACATCACTGCTGCGGTCATAACCTGTGGCGGAGAGGGTGGGATTCGAACCCACGTGCCCTGCTCTTCACAGGACAAGTCGATTTCGAGTCGACCCCGTTACGGCCACTTCGGTACCTCTCCCCTTGCGTTTCACCCACACTGCCGGCGCCGTTCCGTAAAAAAACTTTTCAGGAGCCGGGAACTCTCCTGAGCAAGAACGCCACCAACAACTTTTAAAGTATGGTTCAAAAAGGGGAGACTTGTCAAGTCCACAGCTCCACCTGTCACACCGCTTTTGGGATCGAAAGCCCCGAAGACCAGGGTTTCAAGGCGCGCATGAACCATGGCCCCCAGGCACATGAGACAGGGCTCCAAAGTCACATAAAGGGCGCACCTGGACAGACGGTAGTTCTTCACAGCCCTGGCAGCGCGGCGCAGTGCCAAAATTTCTGCATGGGCAGTGGGATCCTGCCTTTCCCTGGGAGCATTGTGAGCCAGGCTTAAAATGTGCCCTGACCCGGCCACCACAACCGCACCCACGGGAACCTCCGAAACCTCAGCGGCCAGACGCGCCTGGTCCAGAGCCATTCGCATGTAAAACGTGTGCCAATGCGTGTCCAAAGACGACACCCTTTCACTCATGTTCCATCCCACAAAGGAGCGAAAGAGCCGAATTCTGTATCATGATTTTCGTCAAAGTCAAAAGATTTTTCCCACACCGGTCAGAAGGCAAGCAGCAAGGAGCATTGTTTCCACACCCACAATGACTTAATTTATTGAAAAAAATTTAAGGAGTTTTCAAACGGGGAAAATTCTGCCCAAGTTACCCATAAAATACACTTGTCATTAGAGCAGGGGGATCATGAAATGGACAAACGAAACCTTGAAAAGTGGGGTGAGTTCAAAACAATTTCGGGCCTGAAGGTTTTTGAACCTCAGGGTGCTTGCGCAACCTCCCCCTCTCAAAAACACCCCTGCGCCGATTGCCATTTTTGCCAGATGTGCACCGATGGCCGATGCAGTGCCTGCAGAATGAGTGAAAACACACACGGTGAAAATCATCGGCCGAAAAAGCTCAGCATCCGGGAGCAAGTGGGGCTCTTTGAAGCCATCAACGGCAATGGGCACCGGTGAATCTTCTTTGGACCTGAATCCTTTCCCTCGCCGCTCAGGCCATCTTCAACCCCTTGGAAGGTAGTTTTTTCAAACAATCCCAAGACCGACCTTCGCTGTACTCCGTGATGCATATTGCACAAAAAGCACCAACGCCACAAAATTAATTTGACACACCCATTTTTTTTTACTAGTGAGAATGGCTAAAAAGGCTAGTCCTCTTTTCATAAAAGTAAAACATTTCACATGCATGCGTGACTTGTTAAAAATACGGGACCAATTCCGAAGAGGAGAATCAATGGCGAGACTTTACCCCTTCCTGGAGTTTAAGAAAGCCTGGCTGATCATTCCTTTTCTGCTGCTCACCATTTTCGTCACTTCCAGCAACTCTCAAGCCTCCTCCATCACAGCTTCCATCGGCAAACCTTACCGCGGTTCCCTAGAAAATGGCATCCCCTTCCCCTCCCAGTTCGAAGGCTATACCCTCAGGCACGTGGACCGAACGTACGCCACACCCGAATTGATTGGAGCCATGCTCGACGCCATTGAAGGAGTGCGGCAGGAGTTCCCCGGCACATGTGACATCTACCTTGGTGATTTTTCCAATCCGGGTGGAGGTCCCATGTTCCGGCACCGTTCCCATCAGAATGGACGCGATGTGGACATAGGCTTCTATGCCAGAGGCAACCGGCCTCTTCGGTCCTTCATTCCCATGAACAGGGAAAACCTGGATGTGCCCAAAACCTGGGCTCTCATGGAAAACATTCTCCAATCCCAGAGAGTTCAATACATTTTCATCGATCAAAGCATCCAGAACCTTCTGAAGGACTACGCGCTCAGTCAGGGGGGAGACCCGGCCTATCTGGACAGGCTCTTCTCCCGAACGGGCATCATTCGGCATATTCCCAACCACCGCGATCATGCTCACGTGCGCTTTTTTGCCCCATGGTCCACCATGGCCGCAAAAGTCAGTGCCTCTGACGAGCAAAAACGCAAAGTCATCGCCATGGCTCAGCAAGCCTACCTGCCCAAAAGAGTGAACTACTATGTGACAGGAAATGAGAAAAACCTGGCCGCCCTCGCCAGGAGTTTTGGAGTGACCACCCGCGACCTTTCCCGTTGGAACAACATCAGCGGTCACGACATCCTAACCCCTGGAACCGTTCTGGCCTTTTATAAAAGGGGGTTTGAGATCGAACACGTTCACCTGGCTCAATCCCTTCGGCCCGATTCCGTCCCCGAGGTCGCGCCTTCGCGCTTGGCGGCCTTGCGTTCCACGAGGACCGTTTCTGACGCGCCCCCTCCCCGTGGAGTCACTGCTGAAAGAAACCGGCCTCAACAACCCAGCGTGCACAATTACACGGTGCGACGAGGAGACACCCTGTACGGCATCGCCCGTGCGCACGGAACCAGCGTGAAAGCCCTGAGAGATCTCAACGGATTGAAGGAGAATTCCATTCTGCGCGCCGGAGATAAAATAAAGGTCGCCCGCGGCAATTCAGCACCCACGGCGACGCCACGAGCAGCATCCAATCCAATTCAAAAATACAAAGTGGTTCAAGGTGACACCCTCTACAGCATCTCCCAGCGCTACGGGCTCACGGTGGCCGAACTCGCCCGCATCAATTCCCTTGGAAACAATACCGTGCTGCGCATAGGACAAGAGCTGGTCGTTTCCAAAAGATAAAACAAGCTTCCCAAGAATATAATCGCCAAGGATCTTGAAAACCGGGAATACCGGCCTCACACGGGGCCGGGATTCCTCGGACACTGCACCCTCCTTCAAATGCAACACGTCCCAATCTTCTGAGCATGGTTCTGTTCAGGGTTCCTCCTGACGTCCTTTTTGGCAAATTCTGCAAGAATCTTTGTGCCCCCGCTCCCAGGGAAGCTCAAGGGAAGTGCAT
>SLCH01000030.1 GCA_007125915.1 Syntrophobacteraceae bacterium | reverse complement strand
GGGCAGGGCGAGACAGCTTAGCTTGAGCCGGCGGCATTGTGGCCCTCCCTTTCGCGGCAGACCTCTCAAGGTGGTCTCTTCCTCCAGGTCCTTCCTTGCCCATCGGCTGGGGGCTTCCCCCCAAGGTGTGATTCCTTGAGAGGGGTGGGAACACCATGACATGACCCACTCCTGTGTTGCAGGGGTGAGGCGCTCACCTGCTCTCTTCCTGTTCCATATGAGGTTCTTTTCCCGTCAATTGCCTCCAGACGTGTCTCACCTGATGCCACGTGTTTTCCAGAGACCCGCTGTTGTCGATAAGGATGTGAGCCCTGCTTTTTTTGCTTTCGATGGGCCACTGCATGGTCAGTGTTTTTGCGGCCGCCTCGTGCGTCAATCCGTCCCTTTGCATGAGCCGCCGGATCTGCAGGTCAGGTGGAACGTAGACCAGAATGATCGTCTGAAAGTGGCTTTCGAAATGAATCTCGAAGAGGAGAGGAATATCGAAAAGGACAAGGACATGGGGTTCTCTGATCCCCATGGTTTTCCACGTGTCTTCCATGGCAGACAAAATGAAGGGGTGCAGAAGGGCGTTGACCTTCTCGCGCAACTGGGGGTTGTGAATGATCCCTTCACGCAGTTTCTGGCGAATGAGCCGATCCTTTTGGTCGAAGTAGAAGGGCTCCAAAATTTCCCGAAGAGCAGGGTAGCAGGAACTTGAGGGCTCCACTGCTTCTCGTGCGACCTGGTCTGCATCGAGAATGAGGGCACCCAGGCGGGAAAACATGGAGGCCACGGTGCTTTTCCCCGTTGCGATCCCCCCCGTGATGGCAATCTTTTGACGGCCCATGAATCCACCGGTAAAAAAACGCTGCTTTGGAGATCAACCGGGAACAGACTCCTGGAAAAGACATGAACCTGGCGGGATGCAGCGGTGCGTGTGGCCCCTGCCCGGCAGACTCATCTCAAGAAGGATTCAGGAGACTCCCGACGGAGCCGGAGACATACCCCCACCCTCAAGCTCGTTGAGGGCAAATGAGGGAAGGGGTGAATGTATGGTTCCGCTGCTTTTTATTGGGATCCTTTTCAGCGGTTCACTTGCACATCGATGTCCCCCAGCTGGCGGCGAAAAGTGTAATCGAAGGGTTCCTTGATGAGAGACTTGCCCACGATCGATCCGCTGTCGGTGAGAGCGGTCAAGGGAAATATCAGAATGCTTCCCGCAAGGCCCACTCCAAGAGCGGCGAGGCCCATGGGCCTCAGGATCAAGGCATCGAGAAGCACGAATTCACCTGGAGGTGCTTTCTCGTCCAGTGTGGTGTCATGGAGCATGGTGTGCCGCTCCGAGAGGTTCTGCGAACGATCGAAAGGAGATGGGGGAGGCGACCCGCTCTGAGCCAGCACTGGAGCCGAATGGACCAGGATAAGGGAAAGAATGAGAATGACGCAGGTTATTGTTTTTTTCATGGCCGCCTCCCTTTTGTGTGATGATGGGATGTGATTTCTTTTTCACATGACGTCTTTGTCACTCAACTCGATGGCCTTGTCCACTTCCGCCTTCAACTGGGGAGGCAGTCCGGGAATGTCCACATTCAAGAAGCCTCGAACGATGGTGGACGTCGCTTCCTCTTCATCCATGCCACGGGACATGAGGTAAAAGATCTCTTCCTGAGCGATTTTCCCCACCGCTGCTTCATGAGACATTTCCACGCCATCTGCATGCCCTTCCAGCTCGGGAACCGCATAAATGAGGCCGCCCTTGAGGATCAGCCCCTTGCATTCCAGGTGAGCCTTGATGTCGGGCACTTCTCCAATGAGGTGCCCTCGCGAAATGATTCGGCCCCCATTGCTTATGGTTCGAGCTACTATTTCGGCTTTATTCCCAGGTTTCTTGAGAAAAACTCGACCCCCCACGTCATATTCCGACTCGGGACTGCCCACAATGATGCTGTACAGGCGGGCCACCGCATTGTCTCCCACAAGATGGGTGGTGGGATACATCTGGAGAGATCGAACGGGTTTCATGCAGATGTAGTTGTTCAGAAAAAGGCCGTTTTCCTCAACCTGAGCCACAGATCGAGGCCGAACCATCATGTCTTCAGCCCAGTTGTGAATCATGGTGAAACTGATTTTGGCGTTTTTCTTGATAAAAAATTCCGAGATGCCCACATGGATTCCCTTTTTGAGGTGGGGAGATGTGGAGCAGCCAGTGATGATGTGAAGTTCTGAATCCTCTTCGGCGATGATGATGTTGTGAACGTTCTGCTGAAGACCTTCCTTGCCGATGTAGAGGCAGGCCTGGATGGGATAGACGGTCTTGACTCCCGGAAGGGCTCGAATCACGTACCCGTTGTGGAGATCCAAGGCTGCGGAGGCCGTGTATTTATCCTGATCGGCAGAGGCCAGTTTCCAGTAATAATCCTGAACCCAGTCATATTTTTCCAGGGCCGTTTTGATGGGAATCACTTCGATGCCCTCCTGTTTGGTGTCACAATGCACCACGGAGGTGTCCATCTGCAGATAGGTGCCCATCCTCTCTTTTTTGGAGACATCGACCCCCGCCATTAAAAACTGCCGTTTCTCTTCTTCCGATATTTTCAGCAGTCTTTCGTCATCGAGGTATTCATGCTCCACGGGGCTTCTCTGAAATTCATCGAGATCAATATCGGGGCCGATGGCCGCCTTTTTATGAGCGGCCTTGGCCGCTTTTTCTCTCAGTGAGTCTTTATCGTACATCGCACACACTCCTCATATCCGAAGTCACTGATGCATTGCAGTATCTCACGGGGGTTGGTGCTGCAGCTCAAAACGCCTTCGTACAGAACCTGCCCCTTGTCTACTGGAATGTAGTCCAGAATGTACCCCGTGTGGGTGATGATGAGGCCCATTTTGGTCCTTTCACGCTTCTGCTGAAGCCTTGACTTGTTTTGGATGGCTTCACAGTCTTTCTGGAGGAGCGTTGCAATGGTGTTCCCCACCAGGCTGATGTTTTCCATGTCCACCCCTGACTCGGGCTCGTCAAAGAGGAGGAGATCCGCATCCTGGGCCATGAGTTGCAGCAGTTCAGACCGCTTGATTTCTCCCCCCGAAAAGCCTGAGTTCACATCCCGGTCCAGAAGGTTGTTGAAGTTCACTCTTCTGGCGAGCTCATCCACGTCGATCTCCCTGCTGCTGCAAAACTGAACCATCTGGCGGGTCTTGAGACCGTTGATGGTGGGGGGCCTCTGGTAGGACATGCCAACACCCAGACGGGCTCTTTCGTTGATGGGTTTCTCAGTGATGTCGACGCCTTTGAAAACAATCCTGCCATTGGTTATCCTGTATTGCGGATAGCCCATGATGGTCATGAGCAGGGACGTTTTACCCGAACCGTTGGGCCCGAAGAGCACATGTGTCTCCCCCGGTTTTATCTCGAGGTCAATGTGCTTGAGAATGATGTTCCCTGCAAGTTCCACTTGCAGATCCTCGATGAGAAGCATAGGGATACTCCTTCACAATCAGATGAGGTTTTTGCTCATGTATCAAGCTGGACGGAATCCGTAAAAATGGTCCTGTTCGCACCCTTCAGGATTTAGTGTATCATGCCTCCATGAAATTTTATAATGACTTCCCTTTTCCATGGCAAGTGCATTGCCGGCCCGCTGCTTTTGAGGCCGTGGCCCATGGATTTAAAATCACAATAGAAGGGCTCCTCGAGGAAGTCAAACCCATTGGAGATGATCGGGTCAAGGTGCTTGGGAGATGCTCGCCCATGTCATTTGAAGCCGCCATGGGTTATGATGGGACTTGAAAAAAGGAGATGTTCTTTTGAGCGCGGTGGCGGGCTCCTTATGACGAGTCGTTTTGACCCGGATTCAGGTTCCGCTTTTTCCTGATGGAGGAGAAAGAAATTGAGTGTTGAGGAAAAGAACAAGTCTTTGTCTTTGAAGATCATTTCGAGGGGGGATCTTTCCCGGCAGCTCATGGGGCTGCCAGCCAGACAGAGGCTCAATGCCATATTGGACAGGGTGGACTCTGAAGAGCTGGTGCAAAGGCTTGCAGTGCAGGATTTTTATTTTTCCGTCCAGGAAATTGGCTCAGAAGACGCTCTGCCCCTGCTGGCTCTCGCCAACCTTGATCAGATCAATCATCTCTTTGACGTGGAATGGTGGCAGAAAGACTCCATTTTGCCGTCCAAAGCGGTGGAGTGGCTCGACCGTCTCGCCCGTGCCAGTGAAAGCAAGCTTCTCGCATGGCTTTACCAGGCTGATTTCGAACTTCTGGTCATGCTCTTCAAGAAGTGGCTGAGCGTCCACGTGGCTAAAGAGGATGAAGATGCCCTGGAAGTGCGGGACAGGCTCCCCATGAACACCCTTGACGACACGTATTACTGGGAGGTTCGCTATCCCCAGTACGAAGACTTCGTGAGAAACCTGCTGGGGGTGCTTTTCGAGGTGAATCAGAGCTTTTATCGGGAATTGATGGACCACATTCTTAACGCCGTGGATGTGGAGGTGGAAGAGGACGCTTACCGCTTTCACCGGGGCAGACTGGAAGACAACGCCATTCCAAGCTTCCACGATGCCCTTGAAATCTATCGTCCCCTCACCCGTCTCCAGGCACCTGGAAAGGGTGGAGTCAAGGCCTGGAGAGCGGAAGAGGCCCCCGCTCCCACTTTTGCCCTGGCCCTGATTCCCCAAGGGGATTTTTTGGGGGAAGCCCTTCGAAGGGTAAAAGACCCGGCGCTGGCGGGCGGCCTCCAAATGGAATTGGCCGCTCTGTCCAACAAGGTGATGGTGGCGGATCAGTTGCCTCCGGAAAATGCAGAATCAATGAGGCATGCTGCGGGCAAGGCCACAGCCACCGTGAACCTGGGCCTTGAGCTTTACTCGGGAGGGGACCTTCAGGAGGCTGCTCACGGCATTGAAGAAATCATGCTGGAGGATCTCTTCCGCGTGGGTCACTCCCAGGCGATTCTTCTCCAGCGAAAATTGAGGGAAATGGTGGAGAAGGGGTGGATTTCCCTTTGGCCTCACGGCCTTCAGGGGCTGGATTCTCCCTGGCGGGAGGAGGCTCAGCTCCTTTTGGGAAAGACGGCGCGCGTGCCGCGCAGACAATCCAGGGAGGGTGAAATTCTGGAAACGGATTTCCTGCGGACTCGCCGGGATGTCCGCCGCTCCCTTCGCCTCATCAGGATGCTCAAAGGAATAGAGCCTCTCCACAGGGCTTTTCAAATGTCATGGGAGGACATGGAGTTGATCCTCTGGCCCGAGGGGCAAATCCGTGAAGTGCAGGATGTCACACTTGGAGTGCTCATGCTCACTGCGGCCGCGGGCTTTATCACCAGGGGCACATGGGCTCCATTCCCCCTGGAAGCCAAGGCCTGGAAAGACATTTTTCCCCTTCTGAGCGGGCTTCATGTGAAGGCGGTCGTGGAAGAGTGGGTGCATGGCATTGTGCCCGACTCCAGGAGCGCATCCCTGGCGGCGATTTACTTGAAGCCTTTGTTGGACGAGTACATGCGGGAAATGGAAACTTTCTCCGGGGATACCCCCCCTGATCCTGAATACATTCGGTTCTTTCTTTTCACCGGTTAGCCTTTCATTCAAGTCG
>SLCH01000083.1 GCA_007125915.1 Syntrophobacteraceae bacterium | reverse complement strand
TCACTCAGTGAAAAGCGAAGGGTTTTCTCTCGGTGGAGCTCCAGAAGGGTGTGGTTCTCTGGAATTCCATACCGGCTGGATTTACAGGAGTTCCCATGAATTCTCACCCTGACTTGCACAACAACAAAGCCCTTGCAGAAAAACTGGTATGGGATGTCCTGGAATCCATTTCCGATGCCATTGTGACCATTGACGAGAACCACAACATTCTCATGTGCAACAAAGCGGCGGAAGAGATGTTTGGGTACAGTTGCTCTGAGATCATAGGGGAAGATGTTTCTATCCTCATTCCCAGCCCTCATCAGAGTGTGCATCATCAATACGTTGAGCGGTACATGAGCACAGGGGTTTCGCGGGTGATTGGAAAATCCCGGGAATGCATGGCATCGAGACGCGATGGCCAGAGTTTTCCCGTGGAGATATCCTATTCCGTTTCCAGGACACAGGAGCGTCTTTACTTCACCGCCGTGATTCGTGACATCTCCAAGCGCAAAGACCTCGAAAGGGAATTTCGCTTCATGGAAAAACTGGCTGCCGTCGGCAAAGCCGTTTCTCAGGTCACCCATGAAATACGGAAGCCTCTCATGTTGATTGGTGGTTTCGCACGGCAGGTGGAGCATTGTGAGGCTTTGCAGGACAGTGAAAAGGATCGAAACAAGCTTCAGATCATCGTGGACGAAGTGCAGCGGCTGGAGACCCTTTTAAACAGTATCCGGCTGGTGACACGCCCTACGGGAACCCGCCAGAAACGCTCCATCTCTGTAAACCACGTGCTTCGGGAAACCATTGCTCTTCTGGAACCCATGCTGCAGGCCAAGGAGGTGCGTTTGGAGGTTGACCTTACCAGCAGTCCTTTAATGGTGCAGGGAGATCCGGATCAGCTCAAACAGGTTTTTCTCAACCTTATTCAAAATGCCGTTGAGGCGCTGGAGGATGGGGGAACCGTCAGGGTGAGTTCCAGTGAATCTCTCACCCATGCCCAAGTGATCATAGATGATGACGGGCCGGGTATTCCCGAGGAGCTCCAGGAAAAAGTATTCGACCCCTTTTTCACCACCAAGTCCGCAGGCACCGGTTTGGGACTGGCCATATCAAGAAACATCGTTCAGGATCACAATGGAACCATGTCTTTTGACGCCACCTCCTCGCGCGGAACACGATTAAAGATAGAACTTCCCCTGGACTTTCCCTGACCCAATAGCTCGCGGAAATGGGCGCTCATGGCTCTTCGCCTCCAGACTGAAAGGCCACGGGTGTCTTCTTGGCAAGGGTGATGAACCCCGTGTGGGCGACCATTCGGTCCATGGGGCGCGCGCGCTTTTCGTCCACTTTCCAGTCCCGGCGCAGCAGTTCGAACGTGGTGATGTTGGCGAATCCATTTGATTTCAGCTCCTTGTGCATCAGTTGCACCTGGCCCACGTTGGGACTCAAGCTGAGCAAAAGCCCCCCTTCTCGCATGAGTTGGGACACGGAAAGCACCGCATGCCAAGGTTCCGGCAGGTCAAGAAAAACCCGGTCGACCTTGCAGGAAAGACTGAAGTCTTGAATGTCAGCCACAACAAGGTCATGATTTTCGGGAGCATGACCGAAAAAACGGTGAATGTTTTTGGAGGCCATGCGAGCAAATTCCTCGCGCTTTTCAACGGAAATGAGCCTTCCCTGGCGGCCGAGGGCGCGCAGCAGGCCGAGGCTCAGTGCTCCCGAGCCCACCCCCGATTCGAGAACCGTGCAGCCTGCATAAAGATCGCCATAGAAAATCATAGCGCCCAGGTCTTTGGGGTAGATGATCTGTGTCCTTCGATCCATGGCAAAAATGAATTCTTCCAGGGTGGGGCGAAAGGGATAGAGCTTTGCCCCTTTACTGGTCTCCAGCGCCTCCCCTTCCTCGAGGCCCACCACTTCGTTCATATGAATCGTTCCCAGGTGTGTCGAAAAGGGGGCATCCTGAATTTGAACCAGCCACTTTTTGCCTTTTTGTGTCACCAGCAATACCCATTCATCTCTCTCAAAGAGGGCCATCGATTTAGTGTCTCCTCATGGTGGATGCACAGGACCTTGTCTCAAATTTTGCATTGATCCACAACGGACATGCAGCAAATGGTGCGCACCATAGAGAAAGGTTTGCCCTCAAGTCAACCTCCATGTGCGAATGATTTGAACTCGAGAGCCAATTCGATATAATGTTAGTTTAAAGGTCGCTTCCTCAAATTGGCCTCCGCCACGGTGTTCCGTCGCAGCGCAAGCCGCTGGAGCGTTGAAATATCAGGCATGTGGTGCAAAGGGAGCTGCTTTTCATGTAAATATAGAGAGGTCTTTATCCGCCTCATTGTCATGGTGGCTTTGGTATCTGTGGTCATGCAAGGCATGGCAGCCTGATTGACTTCTTCTCCTTAGTTGTTTCTCTCTGGACCGGAGGTTCGGGTGGACCAGGAAAAACCGGAGGATTGGACCTGTCCAGTGAGGCAGTCCACCTGCCCTTTCTATGAAGATTACCTGCGATTGAAAGAGGAACTCAAGAGCGTCTCCCGGCTGGTGGAGACGGATACTCTCACGAATCTCTACAACTACAATCACCTGCGGGAAGCTCTCCAACGGGAAATGGAGAGGACGCGGCGGACGGGACAACCCACAGGCCTCATCATGGCAGACCTGGACCATTTCAAGATGGTCAACGACCTCCATGGGCATCAGGCGGGAAATGTGGTGCTTCAGACCGTGAGCGCCCTCTGGAAAAAAAACCTTCGACTCACAGACATTCCCTGCCGATATGGAGGGGAAGAGTTCACTTTTGTTCTGCCAGGCACCACCTTGAGCCGTGCTGTTCGGACTGCAGAGCGCTTGCGCGCCCTGTTGGAGAGGACGCCCATTGCCATAAACGGTCAGGAAATCAAGATCACCGCCAGTTTTGGAGTGGAAGTCTACCGGATGAAAGATGTCTTTCCCTTGGATGAATTTCTCAGCCGAGCGGATGCTTTTCTCCTCGAAGCCAAAAGAAAAGGCAGGAATCGAGTGTGCTGCAGGGGAGGTGAAGGTGGCCGAGGAACCCCGACAGAGCTAGAAAGAGAAGAAAGAGAGTCACTTTTGATCAAGCGGTGATTCATTTTGAAAAATAAGACCGCGGCGAGAGCGGCAGGAAAACAGCTTTCATGCCCTCGGCTGCATTTTCGTTTGCATGCAGAAGGTGATTTTCAAAGTCCGTTGCCTTTTTCATCCCGTAATTCATAAGGCTCCTCTTTCATGATCGAGAAAAACAGTCCAATCAAGATTTCCATCAGCAGCGGCAAAGGGGGGGTGGGTAAGACCAGCATCACGGTGAACCTTGCCCTTGCCTTGTCTGAAAGGGGATTGCGCACTCTGGTGGTGGACGGTGACATGGGGCTGGCCAATGTGGATGTTCTTCTCAGGCTGGATCCCGCCGCAACCGTGCGTGATGTGATGGACAGGGGCAAGGATCCTTTGGAGGCTGTTGTTTTTCTGACGCCCCATTTTGCCGTTCTGCCCGCCAGTTCCGGGGTTCCCGAGATGGCAGCGCTGGGAGCGGATGAACATGAGAGGCTGGGAACGCTCCTGCGCCATATGGGCCGCCGCTTCGACTATCTTCTTCTCGATACGGCTGCTGGATTGGGTCCCTCCGTTTTGTGGCTCAACACGTTCGCTCAATACAGAGTCATCGTGGTGAGTCCGGATCCCACTTCGGTCACAGATGCTTATGCCCTTATCAAGGTGCTTTCAAAAGACTATGGATGTGATCGCTTTTGTCTTGTCATGAATTCCGTTGGCTCCGAGGAGGAAGGTCTTCAAATCTTTGAAAATTTGGCACAAGTGGCGGCCCGGTTCCTCCAGGTGAATCTCATTCACCTGGGTTCTATTCCCCACGACAAGGCCGTGATTCGAGCTGTCCGTTCTCAGCAGTTCATCCTCAAACAGTCTCCAGGTAGCGTGGCGGGTCTGGCTTTACGCTCCATTGCTGCCCGGTTGGAAAAGATGGCGAAGACCATGGACTGACTCTTTTTTTGGGGAAGATCACCGATCCAGGTCCATGACCAATCCCGTGGTGATCATCCTGTGGCCATATTTTTCTCGAATTTTGTCCACTGCCGAGTCCAACCGCTCGCTGCGAAGTGCCTCAGGGTTTGGAAAGAGGCTCATTTGCTGAGGACCCCTTTGAATGTTTGAAACTCCCACGCCCACCAGGCGGATTTTTTGGGCTTTGTGGAGTTTTTGCAAGAGGCGGCAGGCGCCTTGGAATATGGTCTGGGTGCAGTTGGTGGCGCCAGGCAGTGTCAAGCTTCGCGTGGCAACTTTAAAGTCCCGGTACTTCACCTTGATCGAGATGGTTTTGCCCTTGAGCCCCTTATGCCGCAGGTCTCTTGCAACTGCTTCCGCCTGATGAAAGAGCCATTTTTTTATCAGATGAAGGTCTTGCGTGTCTTCGGGAAAGGTGTCTTCGGCACTGCACGACTTGATGGCGGCATAGGGAGTGACCTCTGAATGATCGATCCCCTGGGCCATCCTGTAGAGGCATGAGCCTGTTTTGCCCAATTTTTCCATCCAGAAAGTCTGGGGCCTCCTGAGTATGTCCGCGGGCGATCTCACACCGAGTCGGTCCAGTAAGGTGCTCGTCTTAGTTCCGATGCCGGGAATTTTGGAGATGGGAAGCTGGCTGAGGAGCGTGTGCATGTGTTCTTCCTCGATGATCGTCAGCCCATCGGGCTTTTTCATGTCGGAGGCTATTTTGGCAAGAAACTTGTTTGGAGCAATTCCTATGGAGCAGGTGAGATGCGTGCTTTCCAGGATTCGGGCCTTGAGCTTTTCTCCCAGGTCCCCTGGAGGGCCGTGCAGGGCCTCCGTTCCTGAAATGTCCACAAAGGCCTCATCGATGGACACCTGTTCCACGAGGGGGGAGATGCGCTCAAGAATCACCATGATTTCCCGTGATTTTTCCCGGTAGCGTTCTTTTCTGCCGGGCAGAAAGATTCCATGGGGACAGAGTTTTCGAGCCTTGAAAACGGGCATGGCTGAATGTATGCCGTATTTTCTGGCTTCGTAGGAGGCTGCGGAAACCACGCCGCGTCTCGATGCGCCGATGATGACGGGCTTGCCTTTGAGGTGGGGATTGTCCACCTGTTCCACTGAAGCGTAGAAGGCGTCCATGTCAACGTGCATGATTCTTCGGACCATGGTGGATTCCTTTCCCATGAAGCTTTTTGGCGCTCCTTCTCCATTGTGAGGATGCGGCAACACTTTTGCTTGGGCTGCAGTCTGCGGGGCCACAGTCCTTGAGGATCATAGCATGTTTTCATCGATCTCTTTTTTGATTCTATGCCTTTTAAGGATATCCAATGGATAAACGCCATTTTGTGCGTGTCAGAACCAACGCTGAAACACGGGTCACTCACTCGGGTAAAAATATTCCCGGAAGAATTTACGATTTGAGTGTCAATGGCATGTTCTTTCTGACCAGTTGGGCGGTTCCTCTGCAGGAAATGATCGAGGTGGAGATCGCCCTCCCGCCGGCTGCTCCTGAGCCATCGGTGAAGCTGAGAGGAAAAGTTGTCCGTGTCGAAGAGAGGGGGATTGGTGTTCACTTTGCCATGGAGCTCGGCGCCTATAAACTTTTGAGGGGCATGGTGACGAAGATCATAGAAGAGGAATCAGGCGTGGATTCCTGAGAAATGCCGTAAAAAGTGCTTTGAGCGCTGACACGGGTAGATTTTTGGGGTCTTTTTCCTTTCAGCTTCAACGGGGGGTTATCTCAGGCATGGGCCCCTTGCCTTCGTTTCCCAACCTTTTCCCTTTTTACGTGCTCCTTGTTTTTGGCGCTCACCGCCTGAGGGAATTCCGCACGCCATCACCTGGCCTGGATGGGGTCAGCACCCGGGCTTTCCAGGAGAGCTTCAATGCCATCCGGGGGCACGGCTGGGCTGTAATAGTACCCCTGAACCAGGTCGCAGTTGTGTTCCCGAAGAAATGTGAGCTGCTCTTTCGTCTCCACACCTTCCGCTACAACCTTCAGATCCAGGCTGTGTGCCATGGCAATGATGGCCAGGGTGATGGCTTCGTCGTCCCCGTCTCTGTTCAGCCCTCTCACAAATGATCGGTCGATCTTGACCACGTCTATGGGAAAGCGCTTGAGGTAACTCAGAGAAGAGTAGCCCGTTCCAAAATCATCCAGGGCGATGCGAATTCCCATGAGCTTGAGTTGGCGCAGCATGGAAATGGCCAGATCCGTGTTGTGCATGATGGCGCTCTCCGTGAGCTCCAGTTCCAGGCACTGGGGTTCGAGGCCTGAAGTTTCCAGGGCATGGGAAACGTTTTGGACCAGGTCATTTTGTCTGAACTGCTGACTGGAAATGTTTACCGTCATGCGCAGGGGCGGAAGCCCCATCTTTTGCCATTGCCGGTTTTGTTCACTGGCAGCTTGAAGGACCCAGGCACCGATGGGCACGATGAGTCCCGTTTCTTCCGCAAGAGGGATGAAATCGACGGGAGGGACCAATCCCAGGTCAGGGTGGTGCCATCGAATGAGTGCTTCCACGGCCACGATCTTCCCCGACTGGGTGTCCAGCTGGGGTTGATAGTGGAGGCGAAACTCTCCGCGAGCCAAAGCCTTGCGCAGGTTGTTTTCAAGGGCTAGTCGTTCAAATGCGGCCGCATTCATGGATTCCGTATAAAACTGAAAATTGTTTCTTCCCTGCTCTTTCGCGCTGTACATGGCGGCATCGGCATTTTTGAGAAGGGTGTCCGCATCGCGCCCATCCACAGGATAGACGGCAATTCCAATGCTCGTGGATATGAAGATTTCATGGCCCGAGAGTTCGAAGGGTGCGGTGAGACTGTCGAGTATTCGGCGGGCCACTTTTGCGGCATCTTGTATGTGATCGATTTCCGTGAGCAAAATGACGAACTCGTCACCGCCGAGGCGGGATATGAGACTTCCCGCCGCATCCGCGTTCACCCTGGTGGGGACTTCACTTGTGCGAACACACTGCTGCAGGCGCGCGGCCACTGACTGAAGGAGGAGGTCCCCTATGTTGTGCCCCAGAGTGTCATTGATGCGTTTGAAGCGGTCCAGGTCGAGGAAAAGGACGGCGAGCTGGCGCCCATACCGTTCCCCATGGGCGAGGGCATGGCGCACGTGTTCCCGAAAGCGGTGCCGATTGAGCAGTCCTGTGAGATTGTCATGGTAGGCCAGCTGAACGATCTGTTCCTCTGCTTCTTTGCGCTCCGTGACATCCCTCACCATGGCGAGGGCTCCGTTGTCCCCGCTTCTGACAATTCTTGATTCGTAGTGGCGCCACTCCCCACCTAACTGCGACCGATGTTCAAAAATTTGAGTGCTCCCGTTTTCCAGGACTCTGGAAATGCGCGCCCCGGCCTGTTGCGGGGCCTCCATGAAAAGGATCTCATGGACAGGTCTGCCTATGATTTTCCAGGGGGACAAGGAAAGCCGGGAATCGTTGGGGGCCTTGAAGTCCATGATGGTTCCGTTCTGATCCAGCTTGAACATCATGTCCGGTATGGCGTCCAGCAGGGCACGCTTGTTTTCCTCGCTTTCGCGCAATCTGCAGCTCATGAGGTTCACACGCCACATGTAACGAATACGCTGGCCCAGAATAAGCCAGTTGATGGGCTTGGTGATGAAGTCGGTGGCGCCGACCTCATAGGCTTTTCTTATGGAATCAATGTCTTCCAGGCCTGTCACCATGATTACGGGCACATGTTCTCCCTCGGGCAGGCTTCGCAGCAGCTCGCAGGTGGTGAAGCCGTCCTGTTCTGGCATCATGACATCCAAAAGCACAATGTCGGGCTTGTGTTCCTTAAAAGCCTCGATGGCTTCCCTGCCGTCGCCCGCTTCACAAACGGAAATGGCGTCCTTGCGCAACATCTTGCAGACCATGAACCGCACCATACGGTCGTCATCGGCAATCAGGACAAGTGGCGCTTCACGGTGTGCCTTCATGGTTCCATGTCTCCCTGGAGTTGAAGACGCAGGAATTCTTTCACTGCATCGTATTCCTTCTCCGCCTTGGCGAGAAAACTGTCTGCGTCCTGGAGGGTTTCCGCGCGGGCCATTTCTTCCATGTGCCTGAAGAGGCCGGACAATCGGACGGCTCCCACATTGGCGCTGCTGGACTTCAGGCTATGGGCGGCCATTCTCAGCAGTGAGGAGTTGCTGGATTGCACCGCATCGCGCAAATCGTTCATGAGCCTGGGGGTGTCGGTCAGGTAGATTTCGATGAGTTCTTGAAGGATTCTGGGGATTCCGAGAGCGCGAATGTTATCGAGCACGGCGGTGTTGATGGTGCCTTCTCCGGTCTCGCCCGATCCGCTGGCGCTCATGGTGTTTTGCTTTCCCGAGTTGTCCTGGACATCGATGGTCCCAGCGGGAGCCCGAGGAGACATGCTCCCACCGCCAATCCATTTTTCCAGAGTTTTCTGCAGCTGATCGCGAACAAATGGCTTGCTGAGGTAATCGTCCATGCCAATGCTCAAGCATTGTTCCCGGTCACCTTCCATGGCATGGGCCGTCAGGGCGACGATGGGTATGCGGGGAAGCTTCTCTCTCTTTTCCCGTTCCCGAATGAGGCGGGTCGCCTGGTAGCCGTCCATGACGGGCATCTGGCAGTCCATTAGAATGAGATCATAGTGGGTGTTTTCCATGGCCTGCAGAGCTTTCTCGCCGTTGTCCACCACATGAACCTCATAGTTGAGAGACTCCAGCATGCCCTTGGCGACGTGCTGGTTGGCCCGGTTGTCTTCAGCGACCAATATGCGGGAAGAGGACAGGGACTCGTTGTGTGTGAGAGGTTGATGGGACGGGGAATGGGTTGCAGGGGGAGAGGCATCGGGGCCCATGACTGCCAACAGACTGCTGTACAGCTGGGCCCGTCTCACGGGTTTCGTCAGATAGGCTTCGATGCCCGCATTGCGGGCAGCTTCTGCATCCCCATATTGACCCACTGAAGTGAGCATGACCAGTTGAACGCTGGAAATGAGTTCCTCACTCTTGATGGCTTCCGCCAGTTCGATGCCGTCCATTCCGGGCATCATCATGTCGAGGAGAGCCACGTGGTAGGGTTCTCCTCTGAGGGCGGCTTTCCGAAGCAACTCCAGTGCCTGGTGGCCGTCCTCGGCACTGCCGTTTTTCATGCCCCATGAAACCACCATGTGGTGCAAAAGGCTGCGATTGGTGGCATTGTCGTCCACGATGAGCACACGGATGCCGTTCAGGTCACTTGCAGGGGGGCGAGGCGGTTCAATTGTTTTTTTCTGTTTCTCAAAACTTGCGGTGAAATAAAAAGTGCTTCCCTCACCGGGATTGCTCTCCACCGATATTTCACCTTCCATCATTTCGCACAGTTGTCTGGAAATGGCCAGCCCAAGGCCCGTCCCGCCAAACCTGCGGGTTGTGGACCCGTCCGCCTGGGAGAAAGCGTCGAAAATGTGCTCCTGGATTTCCCGCTGAATCCCGATTCCCGTGTCCGATACGGCAAAACCCACTTGAATGGTCTCTTCATTCTCTTGAAGGAGAGAGACCTCCACCACGATCTCTCCATCACTTGTGAACTTGACAGCATTTCCAATGAGATTGATGAGGATCTGGCGCACCCGCCCCGGGTCTCCCACAAGTGCGGTGGGCACTTTTTCGTGCACGTGACAAACCAGTTCCAGGCCTTTTTTATGAGCATGTTCTGCAAGCAGTTCAGCGGCCTCCTCCACACAGTTTCTCAGGTCGAAATCCACGTGCTCCAGTTCGAGTTTTCCAGCCTCAATTTTGGAAAAGTCCAAAATGTCGTTGAGAACCTTGAGCAGAGATTCTCCCGAGTTCAAAACCGTCTCCGCGAGCATTCGCTGCTTTTCGGTCAGCTCCGTGTCGAGCAGCAGCTCGGCCATGCCAAGGACCCCGTTCATGGGAGTTCGAATTTCGTGGCTCATGTTTGCGAGAAACTGAGATTTGGCACGGCTGGCTTCATAGGCCTTCTGAGCAAGTATCTGGGCTTCTTCTATGGCGTTCTCCAGCTCAATGGTACGCTGCCTGACTTTCTCCTCGAGGGTCCTCTGGTGCTCTTCCACCTGTCGCCGATACTCCCGCAGTCTTTCCAGCATGGTGTTGAAAGCCGCCGCAAGCTCGCTGATTTCATCGCGGGTCTGGATGGCAATGGAATGATGAATGTTTCCTTCGGATATTTCCTGAGTGACATGCACAAGGTTTTTGATGGGCGAGGCGATCCTTCGAGTGAATGTCAGGGTTAACAGCACTCCAAGAGCCACGATGATGGCCGTGACAAAAATGGTTGACTTTAAAAAACTCCAAACTTGCTCATGGAGGACGTCCAGTGTCAGGACCAGTTGAACACAACCGATGGTTTCAGCCTCTTCGTTTTCGGAGACCCGATTGACAAAAAGGTTCATGTCCGATGTGGGGCGTGTCTCAACGGGGGTGGTGATGTTGACGTAACGTTTTCCGTCCACTCTGCTGATGAAATCTTTTGCGACGGTTGTGTCATAGGCTCTTCCGCTGCTCCCGATGTCGGGGGGGCCTATATCTGTGCCCATGTGCTTTTCAATGAGCTTGCGGTTGTCTTTGCTCCAAAGGGCCACGTAGGCGATTTCCTGGCCCGCGAGGCTTTCCACCACCTGTGAAAGAGTGTCTCTGTCTTCAGTGAAGACAGCATATTCGCTGTTGAGGGAGACCATGGTGGCGAGGTTCTTCCCATGGTGCAGTAAAAGGTTGTAATTTTGCTGTATTTCTTGTTTTATAATGAAAAACGCGATACCGAAAGAAGTGAGCAGGATGAGACTTATGGTCAATAAGTTGAACTTTCCCACGAGCCCGAGGCGCTTTTTGCCTGCCATGAGTCTTTCTCCTTAGGCTATCTGAAGACTTTGTGCGCACCCTGGATGATCTCATCCGGGATCGTGATTCTCATGTGGCTGGCTGTTTTCAGATTCAAAATATAAAAGACCTTCCGCGGAAAGGAAGGTTTAGCCCGTTTGGGGTTGTTTCCTTTTGTGAGGATTTCTTCGGCCAGTTCAGCGCACTGGAGCCCGATGTCTCTGTAATCACAGTCCAGAGAGTAAAAGGCGCCGGCCCGGACCCACGCTTCTGAGAGGCCAATGAAGGGGATTCTGTTTCTCAGGGAGAAGAGCAGGATGTGTTGCGTGGTTTGACTTGTGTAGATGTTCTGGTCGGGTATTCCAAGGAGAGCGTCCACTCTTCGGGAGAGGAAGCTCAGGGCTTCAGGAATGTCCGAGGGCCTCTCGATTCTTTGTGGGTAGAGCGTGAGCCCGTATTGTCTCGCCAGCGGGATGGCTGATTCAATTTTTTGTCCAACTTTTTCAGGATCATACATGATTCCTATGTTTCTGGCATTGGGCAGAATCCTTGTCAGCCAGTGAAACTGGACTTCAAAGGGAATGTCCAGAAAAACCCAATGAATGTTCCGATTGCCTCTCTGTTCGTCCGAATTCAAAACGAGCCCGGCGACTACGGGAACTTGTGTTCCGGACTCAGCTGCTGCTGTGGCAGCTATGGATCCCAAGGTCAGGATGAGAGCGAAATCCTCCTGGGCGGCCCGTTCTATTTCTTTTCTGGCTTGGATGCCATCTCCCCCGATCCGGACGATTTCCAGTTTGGGACGAATGGCCGATTGTGCAAGGTGTTGCTCGAAGCCTTCCAGCGCTTGCTCATAGGGAAGGGCATTGTGGCTCACGACAGCCAGGACTTTTGGTGAAGACCGGGCATGCGAAGGCGGCGCCTCAAAAGAGACAGAAAGGCCGACCACAAGCCATATAAAAAGAAGGTTCCACTTCGCTGAAATCTTCATCTGGAATGTGCCTGAAGTCCTTTTCAAGTGCTCATGAATGCCTGATTGGTTCTGTGCTTGAGCCGGTCGTCTGCTGACAGAAACTGCCACTTATAGAGACAAGCGGATCAAGGTGCTGCTGTCCTTGGAAGCCGAAAACCTCTGTGGCTTTTTTGACGCAAGACGATTGTGCAAATGTTGTTCCATATTTTTTGGTGAGTTTTTGGGTCTGAATTCTCCTCGAGGTGTTTGGTTTTATCTGGTCTCTTTTGCCAGAGAGTCTGCCAGGAGGTTTTTGGGGCACTTTTATTGCAATTGGTTTTTCTCGCTTTTTCAATTCGGTTTGACTCAGAAAAAGGACACAATGGCTGGCTCCCATGTCAATAAAATGGTCCATACTGTTTTTTTTGTTCAGAAGTAAAGCTCAAATGCTCTTGAAAATCATTCCCGCCCCTCTGTGAATCCACTGAATGAGGACTGGCCCGGTGGTTTTGGGGGAAGTTTTTTGGATCTTTGAACCGCTCAACGAGCCAGGTGAAAATGGTTCGCGGTGACACGGTGCCGAATATGAAAAATTCTATGGCCAAAACATGCAATGTTCAGTCTTGCTCCTGGAAAAAAAGGTGCCTACCCGGTTTTCTGGTTTTTCACCTTTTATTGTTCACCGGATTAGTCTTCTCGGAGTCGCATGCAGGTCTGGATGCGTTCCATTTTCAGGACAAAGGGGATGAGATGCTCCTTTTTCAGGACATTCCCTCTGTTTTCGCTGTTTCAAAGTATGAGCAGAAACTGAATGAAGCGCCTTCTTCCGTGAACATCGTCACCAGCGGGGAAATCAAAAAATACGGTTACCGGACTCTTGGAGACATTCTCAAGAACCAGAGCGGCTTTTTCATCACTTATGACAGGGTGTATCAGTATGTGGGCGTTCGCGGATTTTCCAGGCCGGGCGATCTCAACACCAGAATTCTATTGTTGATCGACGGTCATCGTATCAATGACGCTATCTTCGATCAGGCACTCCTGGGTTCAGAATTTCCCGTCGACATTGACCTTATCGATCGAGTGGAAATCATTCGCGGCCCCAGTTCTTCCATCTATGGGAGCAATGCTTTTTTTGGCGTCGTCAATGTGATCACCAAGAGAGGTCGTGATCTGAGGGGTACGGAACTGTCCGGGGAAGTGGCCAGCCATGACACCTACAAGGGGCGCCTGAGTTACGGAAATCGCTTCCAGAATGGTCTGGAAGTCCTGGTTTCGGGCACGGGATTTTTGAGTGACGGAAGTGACCTTTATTTTCAGGAGTTTGACAGGCCCGGTGTCAGCGATGGGATTGCCCGTGGACTGGATGGCGATGACTCCTATGGCCTGTTCACGAATATTTCTTACAAAGATTTCACTCTTCAGTCCGCTTTTCACTCCAGGGAAAAGGGAATTCCCACCGCGCCCGCAGGAAGGATCTTCAACGATCCCGATTCTTGGGCGGACGATGTGCGGGCCTACTTCAACCTGAAGTATGACCGCATTTTTGACAATCAGTGGGGTCTTCTGGCGCGCCTTTACTATGATTATTACAAATACGAAGGATTTTATCCTTATCTGTTGCCTCTCGGCGAGGGCGGCTCCCTGAAGCGGGTGGTGGTGGAGGATGTGGCCCGGGCTCAATGGATTGGAGGGGAAGCTCAGGTGAGCAGGCGATTTTTTGACAGTCACCGAGTCATTTTAGGCGCCGAATTTCGAAGTAATTTCGCCCAGGATCAGTCGGGAAAAATAAGGGGATCCGATGTGGTCTTTGAGAGCAAAAAGGACTCTTACAGCTGGGCTCTATATTTTCAGGATGAATTTCATATTTTTCACAACTTGATTCTCAATGCGGGGCTGCGTTTCGATTACCATGATCTTTTTGGAGGCAGAGTCAACCCAAGGGTTGCCCTCATTTACACTCCTGTGCCAAAAACCACGCTCAAGCTTCTCTACGGCCGTGCCTTCCGGTCTCCCAACGCTTATGAACTCTATTATCTGGACAATCCTTACGGGGATCTTCAGCCCGAGACCATCGACACCTACGAATTCGTGTGGGAGCAGTCCATCAGAGAAGCCTTTCGTCTGAGAACCTCCGTTTTTCACTACAATATTCGAGACATCATCACTCTTCAGGAAGATCTGGTCTTCAGAAATGTGGATAAAGCCAATGCCACAGGAATGGAGGTTGAACTGGAAGGCAAGCTTTTTAAGGGACTGGAGAGTTATCTCAGCTACACACTGCAGTTTGCGGAAGATGGGCTTACAGGGAAAAGGCTGACCAATTCTCCTCGGCACATGGTGAAGCTGGGGCTCAGCGTTCCCATGTATCGAGACTACCTTTTCGGGTCGGTCAATCTCCGATACATGGACAATCGGCTCACCCTTCAGGGTGGGGAGGCGGACGACTACCTGGTGGTTGATGCCACGCTGTTTTCTCAGAATATTTTCAGAAAAAGACTGGAGATTTCAGCAAGCGTCTACAACCTTTTTGACAAGAGCTACGGCCATCCCGCATCTCCCGAGCATGAGCAAAACCTTATTCCCCAGGATGGCAGAGCCTGGAGACTCAAGGCCACCTACTCCTTTTGAAATTTGAAATGGCGACACATTCGCATCTTTTTGCCTGCCAGTTCTGGAAACTTGGCATCCTTTTAGAAAAAGAACTGTGTCGAGTCTCTCGATTCTCCATACTCCTTTCCTTAAGTATTGCGTTCAAAGCGGACAGTGCTCGCAGAGTGTTCAATGCCTCCAGAAGGCTTTCAAAGCCTTGACCTCTCATGAAAGGGCCACTTTATCTCTTGAGGGAATGGCCAACTTCAAGGAACGGAAGTCCCCTTGGAAAGGGATCCCAATGCGGTCAATCTGTCCCGCTCATGAAACTCCTCACTGGCTTGGAAATGCTATGAATCCTATGAGTGATGAATTGCGGTTCATATACACACCCCTTGAAGTTGCCAGGAGAGAAGTGTGGAAGAGGTGGAACGATCGAAAGCTCAAAGGGCGCATTGACGCATTGTTCCAGCATGAGTGGCCGGATTTTCTGCTGGATGGTCCCAAAGCCATTCTCGCCAGAAATATTGCCACCCCCAACATGGAACTCATTCACTTCTTTGACCTGGCCGAATCCAGCGCCCTCCCACCCGTTGTCCTGGAATATACGGAAGATCGATTCACTCCGAAAAATCAGGAAAAGTACTTTCTCGGCAAATTGTTTTTTTACGGAGGACGAGGAAGAAAAGGGGGGCAAAAGTTGAGCGCCCTCAGAGTCATAGATTTCAATGCGGCCCACGGCAAACGGCTTTCTCAGATCCATACGGAAGAGGGTGAGCCACTGCCGGCCTTTCATCATCGAATCCTCAGTCGCATCCTTCCCGGGGCAGAAAAAAGCATGGTCGACATGTCTTCCTGGGTGATTGAAAATGGGAACAAGGCCTCCACCTTCTATGCGCGATACCTCTCCTTTTTTATCTGTCACGGGGTGCTTTTTGAAAACTTCATTCTTCAATATGAGGAGGAGGTTTTCACCCGGGAAGTCGTCATTCCAGCCATTGTTCAACTGGAAACTCTTTTGGGTGTCAAACCTTTGATTGTTCCCTTGTGCCCCTTTGCCAACGAAAACGATCCCTATTGGAAGTATTACCCTGAAGAGGCTGAAAGGGTGGTGTCTGAGAACCTGAAAAACGATGGCTTGCCAAAGTCCATCAGGAAAACTTTTTCCAGCGAAACACGGACTTCCCGTCGAGGCCAAGATGTCCTGCTCCGGTCTGTTGAGGGTCAATCTTGACGGCGGGCCTGGAGGGGGCCGGTTGTTCTGGCACTGACTCATTGGAAGGAAGGGACGGCTCAGGAGGATGTCAAAACTTTGCCAACCGCGTTGGCCCCGTGGGTTGCGTGCGAGATTGATGTCAATTTTCAGACGAATTGTGTAGGGGATTTTTGACTCCGTTGAAGCGTTCATTGAAAGGGGTTTTGTGATTTCCAGGCTCTCGGGCATATACCGCACCTTCATGGGCGTAGAAGACCGGTCCATTCTTGTCCGTCAAACGGGGATACTGGCTGTTGCAGCCCTACTGTACCGCCAGCTGGACTGGATTCTGGTTGCCCTCACCGCCTCACTCGTCGCCATTCTGAAATATCACCATGTGGGTCACTTTCACATTTTTGCCATTCTTTGGATGGGGAACATTCTTCTCTCCTGGGGTGTGATCGTTTGCAGTCAAAAAGTCCAGGTGGACTTCACCCTTTCCAATGGGTGGAGGCGACTGGTGACCCAAGCGGCGGAACGCTCAAGGTTTCTGGGGGGTATTCTGGAGGCGGCATTCATCCTGGGGATCAGTCTCTGGGCTGGAGCAGGGCCTCTTTACATATTTCTCAGGGAGAGAATTCCAAGTCGAGCACTTCTCGTCGCCCTGCTTTTCATGGTTTCGGGAATTCAGATGGCCATTTGGGCAGGTTTTTTTGTGTTGGGGTATGATTCCTTGTCCAGTCTCCTGGCCGCTGTCTTTCCTGTGGGAGAAGAATGATGGGCCGCGAGAGTGTTTTGCCCCTTCCAGGTGAAGAGTGTTGACAGGCAGGCTGCGGGCTGAGTCATTGGTGTGCTCGGAAGGGTTCCGGCCCAAGCACCTGCGGGCCTTCTCAGAAGAAAGAGGGAACAGCTCATGAAAGCTTCCATCATGCGGCCTGGTGATGCCATTTCCATGGGGAATGTGGTTCAGTTGGTCATGGATTGCAGTCCCATGTCTCAAGTGGACCGGGAGGAAACGGCTCGGGATCTGGCTGCTTTTATCAGGGAAGAAAGAAATCTTTTTGTCATAGTGAAAAACAAAGAGGAAAAAATCATCGGTTTTTGCGGCCTCACACCTCACGATTGGGTTTTGGAGGACCTGCTTCCTCACGATCCTCTGTTGAAGCGGGATCCGGGACGTTACTACCTTGAAATGATGGGCATTGCCGAGGAATATCGAAAAAGCGCCGCCTTTCTCCACCTGACACTCGTGAGTGTTGAGTCATCCCTGGCCCTGGGCATTCATCAGTTTTCCAGCCACAGCCTCATGAGCAATGGAATCAACACCACAGTCAAGAAACTGTTCCCTCACTGTGTGGGACATCGTGTGATTCCAAACTGGCTGGGCAGCGGGGAGGCTTATGAGTATCTGGAATTCACCGCCCACGAAAAAGATATTGCCAGGATGCGAAGAATTTTGAGACGCTAGAATTGCCCCTCAGAGATGAACGGTCACCCGTGGATGCTGGAGCGGCAAGGCCGGTTTCTCCCGTTTGGAGGGGTACGGACAGAGGAAAATGGCATCTTGCGGGACCGTTTCACGGACACATCACTGAGATCACAGCCTTCTCTTTGGCGCACGCCATGGCTGCCAGTTGCCATGGCGTGCTCTGAGTTGCGAAGAGGGTTTGATCCTTTTTGAAATTGCTTTTGATCTTTTGCCGATGTATCAGAGCGCCTTTGGTGAGGACAGAAAACACGAGTCGAGTTCAGGATGGAGTCTATGAAAGAGATTCCTTTGGAAGAGCGCATCATTTTTGCCCTGGATGTGGATTCTAAAGACAAGGCCTTGGAGTGGGTGGAGAAGCTTGGAAGCCACATCAGGTTTTACAAGGTGGGGCTGCAGCTTTTTCTCGCCGCATGGTTTCCCGTGATCGAGGAAATAACAAAGCGTGGCCACAAGGTCATGGTGGATCTGAAGTTTTTTGATATTCCCGAAACTGTTCAGCTTGCAATGAGGCAGCTGAAAGACAGGGGGGTGACTTTTGCCACCGTTCATGGCAACGATCCCATTTTGAAAGCTGCCGTCAAAGAAAAGGACGGTCTCAAGATCCTGGCGGTCACGGTGCTCACCAGTTTTGGCGAGGAGGACATGATCGCCATGTTTGGTCAGCCCGTAAAGATCCAGGACCTTGTCCTGTCCCGTGCCAGAAGGGCTTTGGAAATAGGGTGTGACGGGGTGGTTTCCTCGGGGATGGAGGCCGGCGGGCTTCGTGGTCAATTGGGGGATAATTTTCTCATCGTCTCTCCCGGAATTCGACCTGGCAAAAATACCGAAATACCCATGGATGACCAAAGGCGAATCGTCACCGCCGGTGAAGCGATCTCCAATGGGGCCGATTATGTGGTGGTGGGGCGGCCAATCAGCACGGCCGAGAAGCCCCTCGAGGTTGTGGCTCAAATTCAAAGTGAGATAGCCTCAGCCCTCAAGACTCGAAACTGAAAGGTCTGAACAGCTGGCTGACCATGATTTTTGGGCGCTCAATCTTCCCCCGGGCCCGGGATTCATGTTTTGCGGCTCTAAGAAGCTGTTTTTTGGCCTTCAGCGGGAGGATTCAGGCTGAAATGAAGGCTGGTCATGGGATTTCCAGGGGGTCAGGGGCCAATGCTGTTGATCCGGTGTATTGTGCATTGCCCTGTTCCGTCACCCCTGCGAAGG
>SLCH01000103.1 GCA_007125915.1 Syntrophobacteraceae bacterium | reverse complement strand
TCCCTCACATGCACCGTCCAGGTTTTTCCGAAAATGGTCACCACGGGGGTTTTGGCTTGGAGCAGGGCCTGAAGGTTGGGGTCGTTGTCCGGGGACTTGGTGGGATGATGAGTGGATCCAAAAGCGGTGATTTGGGCGTTTTTCAGAGCATAGTTTCTGATTTCATCGAAAAAACCCACGTCTCGAGGATTGGAACCGGGCCATCCCCCTTCGATGTAGTGAATGCCCATGTCATCGAGTTTGAGGGCAATGCGCACCTTGTCTTCAAGGGAGAGGGAGAAATCTTCCGCCTGTGTTCCATCACGAAGAGTGGTGTCGTAGATTTTGACTTCCCGCATGCACGCGCCCTCTGCTCTTTTTCAATAAAATTTCTGATTCAATGCTCTTGCCGAATCTTGATCCGCTCATGGGGGGGCTTGTCCAGTTCAAAGGTGTCATGAAGAACCCGGACCGCAAGCTCCGT
The DNA here is from genome assembly GCA_007125915.1 of Syntrophobacteraceae bacterium. GTDB lineage: Bacteria > Desulfobacterota > Syntrophobacteria > Syntrophobacterales > Syntrophobacteraceae > SLCH01. The sequence continues at coordinate 5,162 of SLCH01000103.1, read as the reverse complement.
GTACTTTTCATCGATGATGCAGGAGATCTTGATTTCCGATGTGGCGATCATTTTAATGTTGATGTTTTCAGCCGCCAGGGCATCGAACATCCTGCTCGCCACGCCCGTGTGGCTTCGCATGCCCACGCCGATCACGGAAATCTTGGCAATGGCGGGATTGCTGTGCACAACGCCGGCGTCGATTTCTTCGGCCACCCTCTGGGCCACGGCCTTGGTCTTCTCATAATCGGGTCTGGGAACGGTGAAAGATATGTTGGCACGCCCGGGAATGGAGCCACTGCCCTGAACGATGAGATCGATGTTCACCTTTGCGTCGGACACGGCCTTGAAGAGGCGTGCAGCCATGCCGGGCTGGTCGGGCACGTTGGTGAGGGTGATGCGGGCTTCGTTTTTGTTGTAGGTGATTCCAGAAACCACCACCTTTTCCATTTCTTCGTCCTCCTTGGTGACAAGGGTTCCGGGAGCATCGATGAAAGAAGAAAGCACCATGATGGGAACGTTGTATTTCATGCCGAACTCCACGGACCTGAGGTGCAGCACCTTGGCCCCCATGCTCGCCATTTCAAGCATTTCCTCGTAGCTGACCTTTTCCAGCTTGCGGGCCTTGGCGTACACATTGGGATCGGTGGTGAAAACGCCCTCCACGTCCGTGTAGATCTCGCACATGTCCGCACCAAGGGCTGCGGCCAGGGCCACGGCCGTGGTGTCCGAACCCCCTCTGCCCAAAGTGGTGATGTTGCCCTCATCGTCATAACCCTGAAAACCGGCCACGACAACGATCTTGTCCTCCTGTATCTGGTCCATGACCGGCAGGGTTTCGATCCAGTGGATGCGTGCCTGGCCATAGCTCCTGTTGGTGATGATGCCCGCCTGGTACCCCGTCATGGAAACGGCGTTGCACCCCATGTCCTTCACAGCCATGCTGAAAAGAGCGATGGTGACCTGCTCTCCCGTGGACAGGAGCACGTCCATCTCCCGGGGGTCTGGATTGGGGGCTATTTCCCTGCCCATCTGAATGAGGCGGTCGGTCTCTCCAGCCCTGGCGGACAGGACGACCACGAGACGGTCTCCAGCTTTTTTCCGTGCGACAACACGTTGAGCCACTGCGCGAATGCGTTCCGCGTTGGCCACTGACGTCCCACCATATTTCTGTACCACAAGTGCCATTGAACTGGAGACCTCCCCTGAATGAGTCGAAAAATGTTTCCGAGCTTTCGTCTCGCATGGCGCGTTTTAAAATGGTTTTTGCTCCGTTTTTCGGGCAGATTCAAACCCCTTCTATTCCATGGAGGCAAACAAATTTAATAACACATTCTATGGTGCAATTATACAGGTATTTTGTTTCGTGCCACAGTTGATGCCCTTCCCTTTTTGAGGGAAGGGAGCCCCCATTGCCGTTGATTTCACGGATTATGCACTGCCCTGTCCCGTCATCTCCGGGAAGGCGGAGGTCCGGAAGATCCTCAAAGACTGGATTCCCGCCTCCGCGGGAATGACGTGAAGGAGCTTTCCCATTGGGCATGTCGTTTGGAGCCTTTGAAGTCCAGGGCATTGCCGCCACCTTCCATCCCGCATGCCCCATTTTCGGTCTGGCCTGGTTGTGTGACATTTGGATTCCACAGCATTGCCGCCCACTCACTCCATGGGAAAAAAGCCTTTTCAAGCTTTTTGAAAGGGTGGCTTCATTTCCCTTGCAGTTACGGGAGGAGAATTCTACTCTTGTTTTTTGAGTTGAATGGGTAAACAAACGCCAGAAGAAGGGAGAAAACATGAGCGAGGTTGAAGAACAGCAGCCATCCAGGTCGAAAATAGCCATCCGGCTTCTCTACACGGTCCTGTATCTTGTGGTCTTTGAAGTCCTCAAGGCCGTCTTTTATGTCACGGTGCTTTTTCAATATGCTTATCTGCTGATCACCAGGAAGTACAGCCAGCCCCTCAGGAACTTCTCCAACAAACTGGCCGCATACGCCTTCCGCGTCATTCGTTACACCACTCTCAACGAGCAGGTGAAGCCTTTTCCCTTCCAGGAATTTCCTCCTGAGCTGGAGCCGCAGCAGGATCCCGTGCGCTTTGACTAGATCTTATCAGTGAAGTTTTTTCTGACCCCATGAAGTGAATGCCCCCAGTCCCCAAGGGTGCTGATTTAAGGATTTGTGTGTTGTTCCAGCCCATCATCTCCCCGAAGGCACGGATCCTGAAAATCTTGAAAAAGCTGGATTCCCGCCTTCGCGGGAATGACGTGAAGGTTTTGTTGCACTGGTTGAGACAGCTAAAGTCAACAGCACTGCCCCCAGTTCTCAAGGGTGTTGATGCAAGGGATTGTGTACAAAATTGTTGAGGGGCAAAAAATTTGCGCTGCAGCACCAGGCCCAACGGTGACCACACATGGATCAGGCACCTGTTTCACCTTTTTCCATCGGCAATGTCCGCCGCTTCATTGCTTTCCGGGCTTTCTTCAACGCCCGCTTCTACTACCCCGTCTTCACCGTCCTTTTTCTTGATTTTGGGCTGACTCTCTCCCAGTTTGCCCTCCTCAACGTGGTCTGGGCAGCCACCATCGTCTGCCTCGAGGTTCCTTCGGGGGCACTGGCGGACACGGTGGGGCGAAGAAACCTTCTGGTTTTCAGCGGCGCAATCATGGTGGTGGAAATAGCCCTCCTCTGTTTTGTGCCCACGGGAAGGGCGGGTCTGCTCTTTGCTGTCTTTCTCCTCAACCGCGTTCTGAGCGGAATGGCTGAGGCCGCTGCAAGCGGTGCTGACGAGGCCCTGGCTTACGACAGTCTTCTAAGGTCGGGAGACGCCCGGGACTGGGGGCGTGTTCTCGAAATGCAGCTGCGGGTCCAGTCCATGACCTTCGTTGCGGTCATGACCATCGGAGCCGCCGTGTACGATTCGGTTCTCATGGACAATGTGGCGCGCTGGGTGGGCATTGAAGCACCCATTACCCAGGAAACCACCCTGCGCTTCCCCCTCTACCTCACCCTGGGCATGGCTCTGCTCACTTTGATGACAACCCTTTCCATGCGGGAAGAGCACACTCCCAGAAAAGGGGAATGCTCCGTGTCCGCTCAGTGCAGCGCTTCCATTTTCCATGCCTTTCGGTTGACCCTGCAGGCAGGAAGATGGATTCTGCAGACCCCCTTTGCATTGTTGGTCATCCTTGCTGGCCTGCTCCTGGATCACATCATTCGCATGCTCATCACCCTCAACAGCCAGTATTACCGGGTGATAGGGTTTCCCGAGGCCACTTTCGGCCTCATTGGCTCGGCGATGGCCATTCTCGAAATTTTTGTCCCCCGTCTGGCCCGCAGACTGGCTGAAAAACGATCTCCCCCATTCAACATGCATCTCATGGCCATCATGACCTTCGCGGGACTTGCGGGCTTGACTTTCGCCGTGCCCTGGTGGGGGATTGTGCCCGTGGTCCTTCTCATGAGCGTCATGTATGGTTCCCATTTTTTTGTCAGTCATTATCTCAACCAGGTTGCCGAGTCCCACCAGCGCGCCACCATACTGAGCTTCAAAGGGTTATCCTTCAATTTGGCCTATGCCATGATCGGCATCATGTATTCGCTGCTGCTTGCGGGGCTGAAAGGATGGGCACTGGACACTCATGTTCCGGTCCATGAAGAAGAACTGCAGGACGTGGTCTTCGTTCAGTCCCTTTCGTGGTTCCCCTGGTACTTTCTGGTTCTGCTTCTGGCCCTCTACCTCTTCGCATGGCGCAGAACGCGGCATTCCCAAAGGTCGCCCTTTTCCCATTCCTTTTTTGCATAGATCCTTCCGGTGGCATGTGGTGTTTTTGCGGGTCGCCTCATAGGGCAATGCTGTTGATTCAAGGATTTGCGTGTTGTTCTGCCACGTCATCCCCGCGAAACCGGGATCTTAAAGATCTTGAAAAAGCTGGATTCCCGCCTTCGCAGGAATGACACAGCGGTGTTGTTGCACTGGTTGAGACAGCTTAAGCGAACAGCACTGGCCCCACAGGTGGCAATGTCTTTCCGGGATGCAGATCTGTGCCGGGGCATCTGCGGGAACAGTTATTGCTTGCACTGGAATCGGTCCATGGTGTTGAAAAGGTCTGGTCTGAGCTCCTCAGCGGTGGTTGCCCAACGGTGGTGAACTGTCGTATGATCCTTGCTTTCAAAAAACGGGAGGAGCACTGCCGGAGTGTTCCTGATGGAAACAGATCAATGGTTTTTCGGAGTGTTCATGGATTTTCTGCAAGCCACCGTATTGGCCCTGGTGCAAGGTCTCACAGAATTCTTACCCATTTCCAGTTCCGCTCATCTGATTTTGGTTGCCGTCTTCACAGGCTGGGAAGACCAGGGTCTGACTTTTGATGTGGCCGTGCACATGGGCACGCTCGTTGCGGTGATCTGGTATTTCCGGCGCGATTTGGCGGCCATGACCAGGGCTTTTTTTCGCTCACTGGCGGGTTCTGGCCATGAGCCCGACGCCAGGCTGGCCTGGGCGGTGATTCTGGGAACCATTCCCGTGGGTCTCGCGGGATTGGCTTTTCGCGACGTGGTGGCCAATCACCTGCGTGATCCTCTGATCCTTGCTTTTGGTCTGATCTTTTTTGGCCTGATTCTGGGCTGGTCCGACTGGCGCCGAAAAGGCGTGAGGGATGAACACAGTCTGACCTGGAAGGACGTTTTGATCATCGGTTGTGCCCAAGCTGTGGCCCTCATTCCCGGCACGTCCCGTTCGGGGGCCACCATGACGGCGGGACTTTTCCTGGGGTTGAGCCGTGATGCCACGGCCCGGTTTTCCTTTCTGCTCTCCATTCCCGTGATTTTTCTGGCGGGTGCTCTGGAAGCGAGGCAGCTTTTCATCCAGCCGGAACCCGTCCAGTGGGACATCATCGGCGTTGCGACACTCCTGGCGGGTGTCAGCGCTTACTTATGCGTTCACTACTTTCTTAAGTTCATTCGCAACGTGGGCATGCAGCCTTTTGTCATCTATAGAACTCTCCTGGGGTTTTTGCTGATCTGGCTTTACTGGTGAGGATTCCCTCATGTGCAGCATTAGGATGCTTTTCATGATAAAAGCAGGTGCGGCTGAATAGAATGTGGCCCGGAGGCCTCCTTCTTTGCCCTGGGCAGAAGCATCGTTTCAGGAGGGGTGAAAATGGCTTTGCCGAAAAACAAGACCAAGAT
>SLCH01000186.1 GCA_007125915.1 Syntrophobacteraceae bacterium | reverse complement strand
TCATTCCGCACTCACAGAAGCTGAAATGGCCAATCCTGATGCCCTTGAACGACGCCTTTGGAGGGGGGAACATGTGGGAGTTGCGCCGGTGAGCGACTCGATTCTCCATTTTCGAATCAAAGGGGGTCGGGCATGAAGGGCGGCCGCGGCCGGTGGCCGGCAAGAGGCAAGGCCCCCCTGCAGGCAGCCTGTGCGTGGACAGGGAAATGTGATGCCCCTTGCACCCGGCTCAAAACTGCCGCAAAAACCGGAGGTCATTTTCATAAAACAATCGAAGATCGTCGATGCCGAACTTGAGCATGGCGATGCGCTCAATTCCCATTCCAAAAGCAAAGCCCGTCACAACTTCGGGATCATAACCCACCATTTTGAAAACTTCCGGATCCACCATCCCCGAACCGAGTATTTCCAGCCAACCCGTATGGGAGCACACGCGGCAACCCTTCCCCTTACACATGACACACTGCATATCCACTTCGGCGCTGGGCTCGGTGAAAGGGAAAAAGCTCGGGCGGAACCGCAGCCCCACATGGGGGCCAAACATCTGGTGGACGAAAACGGTGAGAATGCCCTTGAGGTCGCCAAAGGAAATGTTTTTTTCCACCATCAGCCCCTCCACCTGGTGGAACATGGGAGTGTGCGTGACATCTGAGTCGCAGCGGTAGGTGCGTCCGGGCGCAATGATTCGAATGGGGGGATTGCGCTTTTCCATCACCCGCACCTGGATGGGCGAGGTATGCGTGCGAAGAACCACGTCCTCGGAAATGTAGAAGGTATCCTGCATGTCCCGGGCGGGGTGGTCTCGGGGAATATTGAGAGCCTCGAAATTGTAATAGTCGAGCTCCACTTCAGGCCCCTCGACCGTTTCAAATCCAAGGTTACTGAAAATTCTTCCTATCTCGAGAGCCGTCTGTGTGATGGGATGAAGCCGGCCCTGCAGGGGTCTGCGGCCGGGGACGGAGACATCCACTTCCCGCCGTCCTTCCAGCAGCCGGTCTTTGCCTTCTTCCACCGCTCCGGCTAGGAGGCTTTCTATTTCTTCCTTGGCCTCATTGAGGAGCTTGCCCAGGCGGGGGCGGTCATCGGCCGATGCGCTGCCCAACTGCTTGAACAATTGGGCCAGGTCACCTTTTCGACCGAGATAGCGCACACGAACCTGATCCAACTCCCTGAGGTCGTTTCCGCACTGAGAAATATCCCGGGATGCCGATTCCAGCAGCTTTCCTATGGCTTCTTCCATGCTGCGCCTTATGCCGCTTCTTTGGCAATCTGTGCGAGCCGGGCAAAAGCTTCCCTGTCCGACACGGCCAATCCTGCAAGCACCTTGCGATCCATGTCGACATTGGCCTTTTTAAGACCGTTCATGAACTTGGAATAACTCAAATTGTGCTGACGTGCCGCCGCGTTGATCCTCACGATCCACAGGCTGCGAAAGGATCTTTTCTTGGCCTTGCGATCCCTGTAGGCAAATTTGTGAGCACGATCCACGGTCTCCATGGCCGTTCTCAGCAGCTTGCCTCGCCCTCCCCGATAGCCTTTGGCCATCTTGAGAACTTTTTTGCGGCGTTCCCGCGACTTCACTGAACTCTTCACTCTAGGCATGGACGTGCACTCCTGTTTCCATTGGCAGCACAATACTGCATTTGCTAAAGATAAGGCATCATGCGGCTCAAAGACCTCATGTTGGTGGAGTCCACCAAAGTGGTTTGCCGCAAACGACGCGTTCTCTTAGAGGGTTTTTTGGTCAAAATGTGACTCTTATTGGCTCTGGCACGTTTTATCTTTCCCGTGCCCGTCTTTTTGAAACGCTTGGCTGCCGCCCTGTTCGTTTTGATCTTAGGCATTCCCATCCTCCCTGCATTGCGTCCATGAACGCCGGAATAGCCTTCCCATCACACCTTTCCCTCGACACACTCATGCGCCCATGGCCCGGCACCGAAATGGCTTGGAAGGGTGCTCAGCCGGGGGGCAGAAAAGTTCAGTGGGCTTTTTCCGCGTTCCAGTTTTCCCGCTTGGGCCAAAAAGAGTAATTTATTGAGCCTGACAAGGAGTGTCAAGCACTTTTTCCCATGGCGTCAGGACTTGGGAGCCAATATCATGACCATGTTGCGCCCTTCCATCTTTGCGGGCTGCTCCACGACCGCTTCATCTTTCAGCTCTTCCAGAAAACGCTCAAGGATTTTTGTTCCCTGACTGGTGTAGGCGATTTCACGCCCCCTGAAGACAACCACGATTTTCGCTTTGTCCTTGTCCCCCAGAAATCGTTTCACATGCCTCACCTTGACCATCAGGTCATGCTCGTCTGTCTTGGGACGGACTTTGACCTCCTTGACCTGGATCACCGTCTGCTTCTTCTTGCCCTCCTGGCTTCGTTTGCTTTGCTGGTACTTGAACTTGCCGTAGTCCATGATTTTGCAGACAGGGGGCTCCGCATTGGGAGCCACTTCCACCAGGTCCAACTCTTCCTGAGAGGCCAGCTCGAGGGCCTTTTTCAATGTCAAGATCCCCAGCTGCGAACCATCCTGCCCGATCACACGAACCTCTGGAGCTCTGATTCTTTCATTGACATTTGTTTGCTTGTCCAGGACAAAATCCTCCTTTCTTCGTCATGTTGACTCTCGAACACACCAGCGAGTCAGATGATCCCAAGTCCCACTCTCCCTTTGCTCGCCTCCAAACACTCCCTTTCCACCAGTGCGGCAAAATCCCCGGTGGACATGAGTTCCAGCTGTGTTCCATCGCGCCGTCTTGGAGCTATGCCCACCGCGCTGACCTCACGGTCCCCGATGACCAGCATGTAGGGGACTTTCTGCAGTTGAGCCTCGCGGATCTTATAACCCAATTTTTCGTTCCGATCATCCAGTTCGACGCGCAATCCCATGCCTTTCAGCTCTTCCCACACTTTCCTCGCAAAATCCACCTGAGAGTCCGTGACAGTCACAATGGTGGCCTGAACGGGAGAGAGCCAGAGGGGAAAAGCCCCCGCATAGTGTTCTATGAGCACCCCCATGAAACGCTCCACGGCGCCCAGGATCACACGATGGACCATGACGGGCCGGTGCCGGTGCCCGTCGGCGCCCACATAAGTCAAGTCAAAACGGTCTGGAAGGGTGAAATCGCACTGAATGGTGGCGCACTGCCATTTTCGGTCCAGCGCGTCCTTGAGCTTGACATCTATCTTCGGGCCATAGAATGCCCCATCCCCCTCGCAAACATTGTAGGAAATGCCCTTCCCCTCCAGGGCTCCCACGAGGGCAGCCGTGGCCTTTTCCCAATCCTCATCAGTGCCTATGGACTTCTCGGGGCGGGTGCTGATCTCCATTTCATATGCAAAACCAAAAATGCCCATGACTTCCACCACAAAGTCGATGATTCCCTGAATCTCCTCATGAAGCTGTTCGGGCATGCATAAAATGTGCGCATCATCCTGAGTGAACTGTCTCACACGCAGCAAACCGTGCAGGACACCGGACTTTTCATGACGATGAACCGTTCCCAGTTCAAAATACCGCAGAGGAAGATCTCGGTAGCTGCGAATTCGAGATTTGTAGATGAGCATATGAGCCAGGCAGTTCATGGGCTTGACGCCATAGGACTGCTCGTCGATCTCGGTGAAGTACATGTTCTCCCGGTAGTTGTCAAAATGCCCGGAGCGCTTCCAGAGATCTGTCTTGAGAAGGGTCGGTCCCATGACAACCTGATACCCCCGCCTCAGGTGCTCCCGTTTTTCAAAAGACTCGAGGATATGGCGCAGGAGAGCCCCCTTGGGGTGGTAGATGGGCATGCCCGCTCCCACCTCATCATTGAAGCTGAAAAGATCCAAATCTTTGCCGAGGCGCCGGTGATCTCTTTTCCGTGCCTCTTCCAGGAACTTCAGGTACTGCTTGAGGCCATCCCGATCGGGAAAGGATGTGCCATAGATCCTCTGAAGCATGGGCTTGCTTTCGTCGCCCCGCCAGTAAGCACCCGCAACACTGAGCAGCTTGAATGCCTTCACATGCCCCGTGTGGGGAATATGGGGACCGCGGCACAGGTCCAGAAAGTCCCCCTGCTGGTAGCAGGATATGATGTCGTCGGAGATTTCCTCCAGCAGCTCCACCTTGTAGGACTCGTCTCTTTCCTCGAAATAGCGAATGGCTTCCTCACGGGGCATTTCCCTGCGCTTCACTTCAAGGCGGGCGGAAATGATCTCCTTCATTTTGGATTCGATTTTTGACAGATCCTCCTGACTGAAGGGCTCATCCACCTCGAAATCGTAATAAAAACCATTTTCTATGGCGGGCCCAATGGCAAATCTCGCTTTTGGGTAAAGCTTTTTGACAGCCTGGGCCATGAGGTGAGATGTGCTGTGCCTGAGTATTTCCAGCCCCTCCTTGGAGTCGACGGGAACACCTTCGAGGTGTCCTCCCTCCTCAAGGCCACTCCTGAGATCGAGCAACACTCCGTTCAACCTGCCGGCAACCCACCTGTCCTTGCCCTTTCCCGCCGCATCAAGTGCTTCCTCTATGGGCACCCCTTTGGGAAATTGCTTTTTTTGTCCGTCGGTGTAGATCACCTCAACGTGTTCACTGTTCATGCCCTCGTCCTGATTTCTTCATGCACCGCGATGAAGCTGATTCGAGTTAAACAATACGGGTCTGCTCAAAAATGCCCGGGAAGAAAAAAAGGCACCTTTCCTCGGAAGGATAGGGTGCCCTATGAATATCTGCATTACAACCGCTGCTTCTTGGAACTGGAGATCTTCTTCGTTTCAGATGTCCTGTCAGGCATGGAGGTTTATGGCTTGCCTCGCAAAAAAACGGATTCCATTCAATTCCTGATGTGGGCATTGCGCATTTGGTAGGCACGGGCGGTATCGAACCGCCGACCTCTACCGTGTCAAGGTAGCGCTCTCCCACTGAGCTACGCGCCTACAATCAAAGATGGTTTCCTATATCGCTTCAGCAAAAATCTGTCAAGGGAAATGGAGTGAACCAAAGGCCCATGGAGCCGCGCGCCTGCCGGAAAACCCGAAAACTCAAGGGTCATTGGATCGCATTCCCTGAGCTTCCAAAGCCCGTATGCCAATCATGATGTAGTGAAAACCGCTGGCCATGCAGACCAGGCCGGTGCTCACAAACAGCAGTGAGTAGATCCACTGGGGAATGGAAAAGAGAGAAACCCCGAGAACAAGCAGCACCGTTGAAATCTGAAGGAGCGTGTTCAGCTTGCTCAACGCCACAGGCTCGATTTTCACCGTCACGGCAAAAAACGTGAGAGTGACCAAACCCAGGACAATCATCACATCTCTGCTCACGGCAATGATCACAAGCCAGCCGGGCACCAGGCCCAAGTGCCCCAGCACAAGGAAGGAACTCACCAGGAGCAGTTTGTCCGCCATGGGATCCAGGTAAGCTCCCAGCTGAGATTTCTGATTGGAAACCCGGGCGATGAAGCCATCCAGCGCGTCGGTCACTCCGGCAACGAAGAAAACCACAAGAGCCATTTTCAGCTTCTCGTCCAAGAGGAGCCATATGAAAATGGGAATTAAAAGGAGTCGCGCCAGAGTGAGAAAGTTGGGAATGGTCATGACACTCACTGGGCTTCCGTTTCTTCATGGTCCGGCTCTCCCGGGGACGGCAATGGGTCCTGG
>SLCH01000108.1 GCA_007125915.1 Syntrophobacteraceae bacterium | reverse complement strand
AGCTACGCGGGCCGCACCGTCGTGGATCACGTGGACCTGGAAGTTCTCAAGGGGCAAATCGTGGGTCTGCTGGGGCCCAACGGCGCGGGCAAGTCCACCACTTTCTACAGTGTGGTGGGCATCATTCAGCCCGATGGGGGCAAAGTGCTCCTCGATGGTGAAGACATCAGCCAGGAGCCCATGTACATGAGGGCCCGCAAAGGCATCACTTATCTTTCCCAGGAGCCCTCCATTTTCCGCAAGCTCACGGTGGAACAAAACCTCATGGCCATACTGGAAACCCTCAAATTGACGAGGGCTGAGCGCAAAAGCCGCCTCAAGGAGCTCCTTGAAGATTTGAACATCACCCACCTGGCGGGAAACATGGGCGACAGGCTCTCGGGCGGCGAACGCCGCCGAGTGGAAATCTGCCGGGCTCTGGTGACCTGGCCCCGGTTCATCCTTCTGGACGAACCTTTTGCGGGCATCGACCCCATTGCCGTCCTGGAAATACAGGGCCTCATCCGCTCCCTCAAGGAGCGGGGTATCGGCGTGCTCATTTCGGACCACAACGTTCGCGAGACGCTGAAGGTCTGCGACTGGGCCTACATCATGCACCAGGGAAGAATCCTGGAAACCGGAGATCCCATGACCATTGCCGGAAGCGATCTGGCGCGGAAAACGTACCTGGGAGATCAGTTCAGCTTATCCTAGCGGGAATCAAAAACATGGCCGCCCTCGAACTCAGACAACATTTGAAACTGTCCCAGCAACTCATCATGACGCCACAGCTGCAGCAGGCCATCAAGCTCCTTCAGTTGTCACGGCTCGAACTGCTGGAAACCATCAATCAGGAACTGGAGGAAAACCCCATCCTGGAAGAAGCCCAGGAGGAAATTTCCAAAAGTGAGCTCCGTGAATCCCTCGATGCGGCCTCAGGCGAAGAAGCCTACGAGTCGGTGGAAATCAAAGAAAACCTTCGGGAAGATTTCGACTGGGAAGGCTACCTGGACGAGTACAGCTCGGGGACCCCTGTGCTGGTGGAACGGGACCCCAACCAGGAGTACACCTCCTACGACCATCGCCTCACCCCCCCGGCGACCCTGGAGGACCATCTCGCGTGGCAGATTCGCTTTTCGGACATGACAGACCGGGAAAAGGAAATCGGGGCTTTCATCGTGGGCAACCTGGACCTTGCCGGTTACCTGGACGCCACCGTTGAAGAGATCGCCGACCTGGCCCGGGCCACAGAGGAAGAAGTGGAAGAAGTTCTTTCCATGGTGCAGCAGCTGGACCCCGTGGGTGTGGCGTCGAGAAACCCCCAGGAGTGTCTTCTCATTCAGGCTCGCTCTCTTCAGCCGCCAAACGAACTGGTGATCCGGATCCTCGAAAATCACCTGCACGACCTGGAAAACAAGAATTACCAAGCCCTTGTGCGAGCCCTCAAGCGCACCCCTCAGGAACTCAAGGCCGCCATAGACGTCATCCTGAGCCTTGACCCCCGCCCGGGCAGCAGCTTCAACACCGAATCGGTGGAGTACGTGAGCCCCGACATCTATGTCTTGAAAGTGGACCATGAGTTCGTGGTCGTGCTCAACGAAGACGGCATGCCCAAGCTCCGTGTGAGCCCCTATTACAAGGACGCACTGAGCCAGGATGGAGCCCTGCCTGCGGAAGCCAAGGACTACATTCACAACAAGCTCCGCTCTGCCGCCTGGCTCATCAAGAGCATCCATCAGCGGCAGAGGACTCTTTACAAGGTTTCACAGAGCATCGTCAAACTGCAGCAAGACTTCTTCGAAAGAGGGGTTTCCTTTCTGAGGCCCATGGTTCTCCGGGATGTGGCCGAAGATGTGGGCATGCATGAATCCACCATCAGCCGCGTCACTTCCAACAAATACATGCACACGCCCCACGGTATTTTTGAGTTGAAATATTTCTTCAACAGCTCCATAAATAGCGTTTTGGGAGAAGCGGTGGCCTCGGAAAGTGTGAAGGAGCGCATTCGCCATCTCATCAGGGAAGAGCCGCCCAAGAAACCCTACAGCGACCAGGAAATTGTGCAGATGCTTGAGAAGGAAAACATCAACATCGCGCGCCGCACCGTGGCCAAATACCGCGAGATGATGGGCATTCTTCCGTCGAGCAAAAGGAAAAAGGCTTCCTGGGGGACGTGATTCCCGGGAAAAGCCCGCCATGAAGAATGTTTGAGATATGTTTCGACACTTCCCGGGAGGGAATGTCGTTCCGCCGCCGCGGGTGCAGGAGGGCAAAGGAGTCTTTCTATCCTTCACCATGCGTTCAGTTCCATGCTTTTCTTCAGAATTCATTCACCTTTCACCCTCACCCATTCCCCCAATGGAGGATGATCTAGATGCAAATCAACGTGACATTTCGTCATATTGAACCCTCAGACCCCCTGAAAGACTACGCTGAAGAGAAACTCTCCCGCATCAAGAAATACCTCAAGGAACCCATTGAAGTTCACGTGGTGCTCAAAGTGGAAAAATTCCGCCACCGGGCCGAAGCTTCCATCGACGCCAATGGAACGAGGCTCAATGCCACCGAAGAGACAGAAGACATGTATTCGGCCCTTGACCTGCTGGCAGACAACCTCGAGGCCCAGGCCAAAAAGAACAAGGAAAAATCATCCAGGAAAAAAGGTTCCAACCCGGGCAAAAACCTTGTGAGCACGGAAGGGAGCCCACGGCAGACCTCTGAGGACCAGGAGGAAACCCAGATCATCCGCACGGAGCAGGTCTTCGCCAAACCCATGGACGTCGATGAGGCGGCCATGCAGCTGAACCTTTCCAATGGAGAGTTCATGGTTTTCACCAACCGTCGCTCCAATCGAGTGAATGTTCTCTATAAACGCAAAGACGGACACCTGGGGCTCATTGAAACCATGTCCTGAGGGAGGCCTGGCCATGGGGGTCCCGAGCGGTCTTTTGAAGAGCGTGTGAAAAGAGAATCCTTTGAGCGAAGGAGAAGGAGAGTCCGTGCTTTCCAGTTTGATGGAACGGCGGCCGCTAAGTCAGAAAGCACTCCCCTTCCCTTTTGAGTTCTCAGAGCCCTTCAGGCACGAGGAAATATGAAAATCCTGGATCTACTCGACGAAAATTCCATCATACCTGAACTCAGGGGCCAGAACAAAAGGCAGGTCCTGGAAGAACTCGCCGGCACCATCGTCAGAAACAAACCCTGGCTGGACCGGAACCAACTGATGGGAGTGCTCCTGGAGCGGGAACGGTTGGGATCCACGGGCATCGGCGACGGGATTGCCATTCCTCACGGAAAAGTGAAAGACCTGGATGAGTTGATGCTCTCCTTTGGAAGATCCTCCGAGGGCGTTGATTTTGAAGCCATGGACGGCAAACCCGTTCATCTTTTCTTCCTGCTGGTGGCCCCGGAAAACTGTGCGGGCATCCACTTGAGGGCACTGGCCAGGATTGCGAGGCTTTTGAAAAACAGCGTTGTTCGAAAAAAACTGGGATCAGCACCGGGCAAAGAGGGCATTCTCAAGGTGATTCAACAGGAAGACGAAGAATTTTGAACGGGAAAACATGGCATGACGGCAAACAAACCCCATGTGGTGGTCGTGACGGGACTGTCAGGTTCGGGAAAGAGCACCGCCATCAAGGCATTTGAGGACCTGGACTTCTTTTGCATCGACAACCTTCCCGTTCCCCTGCTGCCCGATTTCCTGTCCCTGGTGGAAAAGGACATGCCCGACATTCAAAAGATTGCGCTGGGCATCGATATTCGCGAGCGTAAGTTCCTCAAGGACTACGATTCCATTTTCAAAGGCCTGGAAAAAAAAGGCTACCGCTTCGAAATCATTTTTCTGGAAGCGGCGACGGAAATTCTGCAGAAAAGATTCAGCCAGACACGCCGCATTCATCCCGCCGGCGCCGCCACGGGGGAAGTCCTTCTTCTGGACGCCATTCACAACGAACGGGAGCAGTTGAAAGCCCTTCGCAGCCGCGCCACCCGAGTGGTGGACACGGGGTCCCTGTCCGTGCACCAGCTCAAGGCCTTCATCACCCGCTCCTATTCGGTGCTCGTGGAAAAGGAAATGCTGAGCATTCTGGTGCTCTCCTTCGGGTTCAAATACGGCCTTCCCTTTGAGGCGGACATGGTCATGGACGTCCGGTTCCTGCCAAACCCCTATTTCATTGACGAGCTCAAGGAACTTGACGGCTGCAACAGCGAGGTGTCATCCTGGGTGCTTCAAAGGGAGAGCACTCAGGAGTTCATCCGGGAATTCAGCGTTCTTCTCCTCAAACTACTTCCCCGGTACGTGGCCGAAGGCAAACGATACCTCACTCTGGCCCTGGGATGCACGGGCGGGAAACACCGTTCTGTGGCCATCGGCAACGAAATCGCCGATCGCATAGCCGAACAGGGTTATTTCGTCAATGTGTTCCACCGCGACATCCATAACGAGTGAAGGCGGGCAGGTCCTCATGAGCAAGAAAAAGGGAGTCATCGCCATCATTGCCGTGTCCCACTGCCGGGTGGCGGAGGAGATGGTGCGTGCGGCCGAACTCATCGTGGGCACCATGGAAGCGTGCAGAGCCATGTCTTTTCACGCCGATCAACCCGTGGAGGAAATGACCCGCCACATGAAGGAAGCCATTCGGGAACTGGACCAGGGGAAAGGGGTCCTCGTGCTCACGGATCTTTTCGGGGGGACTCCAGCCAACATCAGCCTTTCATTCATGGGACCCAAGGTCGAAGTGGTGTGCGGCATGAACCTTCCCATGCTCATCAAGCTTGCCGGCTGCCGCCATGAAGTCACCCTCTCCCAGGCGGCCGCTCAGGCCAAGGAATACGGTCGAAGGCACATTTCCCTGGCCAGTGAGGTCCTGTCCCGAACGGCAAGGCCCCGGGAAGGATGAGCAGCGGACAAAGCAGGAACCTTGAGCGGGCGCAACGAATCCGAAAGCTCCCTCAGGGCCTCCCGCCTTTTCCCTTCCACACCAGAGAGCATTGAGATCATCGGCAATAATACGCTTTCCACACAACTTGTCATTACGCCCATGCTGCCATGCCATGTTCCCGCAGTGGCCCGAATGGAGAGGGAGAGCCACCCCAATCCCTGGTCCCGCGAGGCTTTCCTCGAGGAGCTCACCCTCCCTCAATCGAGGACATTTGTAGCCCTGGAAAAAACCCCTGCCCCCAAAAGGGTTCACCGTGGGAGCCCCCCTTTTTGTCCCCTTTCCACATCTCCCGGCCTGTTTTTCGAGCAAATTGTCGGTTATTTATGTTTTTGGTGCGTTGTGGATGAACTCCAGATTCTCAACGTGACCGTTGCGGCTTCTCATCGGCGCAAAGGCATAGGCCGCCGCCTTCTGCACCACGCCTTGAACTACGGTGTTCAAAAGGGAGCGCGCATGGCCGTGCTCGAGGTGAGAAAAACCAACCGGGCCGCACAGGGGCTCTACGAGGAAGCGGGGTTTCGAACGGTGGGAGAACGCCCCGGCTATTACAGTTCGGGACAGGAGCCGGCACTGCTCATGCACAGGGACCTGGACGAAAACTCGATGTTCCCGGAGGGTCACACACTCCAAGAAGAGGATGATACTCATGTTCGGCACACTTGAACCGGAACGCATTCAGTCGGAAGCACTCAACAAAAATATGGACCTGACCAACATCGAGGTGGTGGT
>SLCH01000126.1 GCA_007125915.1 Syntrophobacteraceae bacterium | reverse complement strand
TGTGGCTCGCTGCCTTTATCTGTTGCCTCTCAACCGTCAGTCCCTCTGGCTCTTTCGCGGAGACTTCTGCAAGAACGGTGGGCATCGCCGTCATTCAAGACGGCCACTCCCTGCTGTACGATGACCTCAGGGCCAGGGTGGAAAAAGAACTGGAAATTCTCATCGGCAAAACCCATCAAGTACGCTGGATGCACCTTCCCCAGTTCAATGCCCGATGGAATCTCCATGCCCTGCCCCTCGTGCTGCAAAATGGACTGGAACATGAGCAGGTGGACCTTGTCTTTTCCCCGGGAGTGCTCACCACAGCTTTCGCCGCCCGCGGGGAGATTATCCTCACCAAACCCGTGGTGGGGGGGGTCATTCCCGAAACCGCCTCCCTGGATCTTCCCTATTCGGACAACGGCTACTCCACCAAGGAAAATCTCACTTTTGTGCTCAACCCACACCGGATAAAAAACGACGTCCAGGCATTCCATGACCTCGTGCCATTCCGTCGTCTGCACGTCCTGGTGCATGAACAATTCCTTCGTGGACTGGATGGAATCCAGGATTTTTCTGAGGACCTGGGTCGCCAAAAGAACATGGAAATCCATCTCCTTCCCGCGGGTTCTCATGCTGCCCCTGTTCTTGAGTCTCTGCCCTCCCAGGTGGAAGCCGTCTACATCACGACCCTGATGACCATGAGCCGCGAAGAGCAGCAGCGCCTTGTGGAGGAACTCAACAGCAGACGGATACCCACCTTTGCCTTCCGCGGCTTTCCGGACGTGGAAATGGGAGTTCTGGCAGGCCTGGCTCCGGGGGACAAGGTCCGTTTTGCACGCCGCATCGCCCTCAACATTCAGCAGATCCTACTGGGACAGGCTGCCACCGACCTCCCCGTTCTCCTTCATGAAGAAGACTCCCTGGTGATCAATGCCCGAACGGCTCAGAGCATAGGTTTTTCCCCGACTTTCTCCCAGTGGATGGAGGCTGTGTGGGTGGATCGGCCCGATCCTTCCCATGAACCATCCTTGACCCTCGAAGATTCCATGCTGTTGGCGGCAGAGCGGAATCTCGCCCTGGACATCGAGCGCTCCCAGAGGGAAGTGGCTGCCCAGGAGCATCTCAGGGCCCGGTCCCGCCTTCTGCCCCAGGTCATGGGTGAGGCACTCTATGTGCGCCTGGACAAGGACCGCGCTCAAGCATCACTGGGACTCATTCCCCAGGAGCGCACCACGCTGGGAGTGAGCCTTCGCCAGATGATCTTCGACGATGCCATCATCAGCGGGTGGAGAGCCACGGGCCGACTTGCAAGAGCTCAGGAGCTGGAAATGGAGTCCCGCCGCCTGGACGTCCTGGCCGAGGCGGGCCACCGTTATCTTCAACTTCTGTCTGCCCGGGCTCTGTTGCGCATCGAGCGGGAAATCCTCGAACTCACGCAAACGCACCTGCGCATGGCTCAGACGAGACGGCAGATCGGCATCTCGGGCCCCGAGGATGTGTATCGCTGGGAATCGGAAACAGCCAGGCGCAAAAGCGCCCTTTATTCCGCCCAGACACAGGTGGAACAGGCCAGGGTCGCTCTCAACCAGACATTGAACGTGGACCAGGACACCGTCTGGAACATGAAGGACATTGTACTGGAAGATGACCATTTTTATTTTCTGGACGACAAGCTCCCGGAAATCATGGGAACCTTGGCGCACTGGGAAAGGCTCCAGGAGTTTCTCACCCTTCTGGCCCTGGAACAGGCACCGGAAATCAAGGCCCTGGAAAAAATGGCCGAAGCTCAAGGCATTGAGCTTGATCGAGTGAGGCGCCGATTCACCACACCCAGCGTGCATGCCCAGTTCACCTATGAACGAGAGCTGGATGCCACAAGGCCGGGGTCGGGAAGTCTGCCCTTTCCCGTTCCTGAACCGGACAAGAACGACTGGAGCGTTGGATTGGCCGTGAGTATTCCCCTCTTTGAAGGGGGAGGCCGTGTGCACGACCTGCGCAAATCTCAGGCGGAACTGCGCGGATTGCAGGCCACAAGAGATGAAGCTGCTCAGCTGATCTCTCAGCGCATCAAGTCCGCCCTCTTTGCCCTGCAAAGTTCTCACCCCAATATCCATCTGACGCGGGAGGCTGCCCGGCTGGCCCACGAAACCCTGAAGGTCATTCAGGACCGCTACGCCCGCGGAACGGTCAATATCATCGATTTGTTGGACGCCCAAAATCAAGTTGCCGTTCAGGACCAGGCTGCCGCCCTGGCCGTCTACAATTATCTGCGGGATCTCATTGAATGCCAGCGTGCCCTGGCGTGGTTTGAGGCGGATAAAAGCCGGGAAGAAAAGGAGACTTTTCTGGGGGCTCTGAAAGGGCACATTCTCATGGAATCCATCGACGATCCGCATTTTTTGGGTGATCCATAAAAATATCTTGCGATTTTTCCAAGGAACCCCCCAGTTTTGCCATTAAACTTCAGGAGGACTCTTTCTTGCTCTCACTTTTTCGAGTTTACTCCCTGTTTGCCCTTTCTTTTCTCCTGGCAGCCTGCGGGCAGGCCGATCCACCCTATGAACCCGGACCGCGGCCCGTGAAGACTGTCATCGTCGATGAACCTCGAAGCAAGATCACGCGCAGCTTTTCAGGCATGGCTCGGGCCTCCCGGGACACGGTTCTCAGCTTTCGCGTTCCGGGATCCTTGCAGGAGCTGCCCGTGAGAGTGGGCCGGCGAGTGGTCACGGGGGACCTGATCGCCCGCCTTGACCCCAAGGATTATGAGCTCAAGGTGAAAGAACTGGAAGCCCAGACCGCCCAGGCCCGTGCCGCCTTCAACAGGGCTCGCGCCGATTACGAACGGGTTCGGGGCCTCTACGAAGTGGGCAATGTGAGCAAAAGCGAACTGGACCATGCCCAGGCCGGTTTTGAATCGGCACAGGCTCAGAGGGAAGCCGTCCTGAAAAATCTCGACCTGGTGCGTCAGCAGCTCTCCTACACTCGGCTCCATGCGCCTCTTTCAGGCAGTGTCTCCGCCGTTCCCGTGGAAAACTTCCAGACCGTACAGGCGGGCCAGCCCATTGCAATCCTGAGCACAGACGACGACCTGGAATTCGAGGTGGGCCTCCCTGACCACCTGATCCACCAGATTCAGGTGGGTGGCGAGGCACGGGTGGTCTTTGACATTCTTCCCGGCCGCCCCTTCAAAGCCCTGGTCAGTGAGTTGAGCATCACTCCGGGCCCCATGAGCACCTTCCCCGTGAAGCTCCGTCTCGAGGAACCCTCCCCTCGCCTTCGGCCGGGCATGATCGGCACCGCTCACTTCGAGCTGGACCAGAACGATGCCAAAACCTTCATGCTTGTCCCATCCGAGTCCGTTTTCGGTCTCCCCTCGGGCGAACAGGCCGTCTGGATCGTTGAACCGGAGTCAAAAACCGTTCATCAGAGAAAAGTGAAGGTGGGGCGCCTGCTCCCCGAAGGCCTGCAAATTCTCAGCGGAATAGAAGGCGGGGACCGGGTGGTTGTCCGTGGGGTTCACCGCCTGGAGGAGGGCCACCAGGTGCGATTGCTGGGCAATTCTCAGGTTAACTTTCAACATTCCAGCCAGTCAGCCAGACCATGAACATTGCCGCGTGGTGCATCCAAAACAATCGGACCTCACTGGTCATCCTTTTCCTCCTGGTTTTCATGGGTGTGACCACCTATCTGCACATACCCCGGCTGGAAGACCCTGAATTCACGGTGCGCACCGCCGTGGTGATCACCCCCTTTCCGGGAGCATCCCCCCAGCGGGTGGAAGAGCTGGTCACGGACAAGCTGGAGGAGCGCATCAGGGAAATCTCGGAGGTGGACCACATCACCTCCCAGTCCATGTCGGGCCTTTCCATCATCGAAGTGAA
Organism: Syntrophobacteraceae bacterium; assembly: GCA_007125915.1. GTDB lineage: Bacteria > Desulfobacterota > Syntrophobacteria > Syntrophobacterales > Syntrophobacteraceae > SLCH01. Next base: position 1,799 of record SLCH01000126.1, on the reverse strand, counting down.
CATCCAGCAACGCTACACAAACCTGGATCCCATCTGGCAGAACCTGCGCAACAAGGTCAGTGATGCAGCCCATGACCTCCCCGAAGGGGTGTACCCTCCCATTGTGAACGATGAATTCGGAGACGTCTTCGGCATCCTCATCGCCCTCACGGGGAAGGGCTACACCTACCGGGAAATGGAAGACGAGGCGGACCACATTCGGGACCAGTTGCTGCGGATTGAGGACGTGGCCAAGGTGGAGATGCACGGAATCCAGGAAGAGCGTATCTTCGTGGAATTTTCCAACGCGCGGCTGGCCGAGTTCGGCTTCTCTCCCGCACATCTCATGGAAATGCTGAGGGCCCAGAATGCCATTCAGCCGAGCGGCGTGGCGCTGGTGGGAACGGAGCGTATCGTCATTGAGCCCACAGGCGAGTTCACTTCGCTGCAAGACCTGTCCGAGACCACGTTTCGAATTCCCGGGCGTGCCGAAAGCATATCTCTCAGGGACATCGCAACCATCACCCGTGACTACGAAGATCCTCCCACCACCATGGCACGGTACAAGGGAGAGCGTGCCCTGATCCTGGCCGTGAGCATGGCGCAGGGGGGTAAAATCACCGACCTGGGAGACCGCATTCAGGAACGGTTGAAAACGCTCGAGCAAAACCTTCCTGTGGGACTTGAACTGAACATTCTCGTCTTTCAACCCGACTTCGTGCGGTCGGCCATCGATGATTTCATGATCAATCTTGTGCTGGCCTTCGTGTTTGTGGTGGGGGCCATGTTCATTTTCACGGGCCTGCGAACGGGCATCGTGGCGGGCCTGGTCATTCCCCTTTCCATCCTCACCTGCATCGCTCTCATGCCTTTTTTTCACGTGGATCTCCAGCGCGTTTCCATCGCCTCCTTCATCATCGCCCTGGGTCTGCTGGTGGCCAACGGCGTGGTGGTCAGTGAAAACATACTGGTGCGCCTCAATCGGGGAGAAGACCGCAAGGATGCGGCAACCCAGTCGGTGCGGGAGCTGTGGTTTCCCCTGCTCACTTCATCCCTGACCACCATCTTCGCCTTCATGCCCATTCCCCTGGCCCAGTCGGAAACGGGCGAGTACACCATGTCCCTCTTCATTGTGGTCAGCCTCACGCTCCTTCTGTCCTGGATTTTCTCCCTGACCATGGTGCCCCTTCTCAGCTACTACTTTCAAAAAGCTCGCAGGGGGGAAAAAGGAAATTTTGAAGGCTTCTGGTACCAAAACTTTCGCCGCCTCCTGCTCTTTTTTCTTCGCTGGCGGACCCTCTTTCTCATTGGCGCCGCCTGCATCACTCTCCTGGGCGTGGGGGCCTTCCGCCTGGTGCCCACCATTTTTTTTCCTCCCAACGATCGGGAGATGTTCACCATCTATTTCTGGGAACCTTTTGGCACGGACATTCGAGTCACTGCAGACCGATTGAGCACTCTGGAGCAATACTTGACTTCACAGGAGGGAGTGGTTTCCACGGGCTCTTTCATCGGTTCGGGGGGCCCCCGATGGTACTTGTCTCTCAGCCCCGAGCAGGCCAACCCCAATTATGCTTTCATGATCGTCAACACCAAAAGCCTCGGTGACGTGGCCCCTCTCATTCAAAAGACCAGGCATTACCTGGATGAGCATTTTCCCGACACCAGGCACACGGTGGCACAGCTGGAACTGGGTCCCCCCGTGGGAGCTCCCGTTCAGATTCGCATCTCAGGCCCGGAAATCCACACCCTCTATCACCTGCGGGACCAGATCATCCAGAGCATCGCTTCCATTGAAGGGATCAGCAGCATTTACGATG
>SLCH01000155.1 GCA_007125915.1 Syntrophobacteraceae bacterium | reverse complement strand
CGGAAGATGGCTGAAGCGCCCGGGAAGGGTCCGACCGAGTTTTGTTTCCAGGCCTGCAACCACCGTCACCAGTTCTCCCAGGTCGATTCCAGTGGAACAGCCCATGGCCTCAAAAAAATGGACCACGTCCTCAGTGGGCAGGTTTCCAGAAGCACGGGGAATGAAAGGGCAGCCTCCAAGCCCCCCGCAGCTGGTGTCAAACCTGCGTATTCCCATCTCCCAGGCGGCATAAATGTTGGCCATTCCAAAACCATAGGTGTCATGGAGATGAAGCCTCAAAGGCAGGCTGCAAATTCCTTGAACCTCTAAAAGCACCTCTTTCAGTTGTCTGGGATTGGCAAAACCCGAAGTGTCAGCCAGGTTGATTTCCTCGGCACCCGCTTCAAGAAAACGAGAAACCATGGCGAGCACACGATCGATGGGAATTGCGCCCTCCGTCTGGCAGCCGAAGACGCTCATGACCCCCGCCTGCACACGGACACCCCGTTCACGACAATCGGTGATGAGGGAAACCACCCTCTCGGTGCCTTCCTCCACGGAACAATTGTTGTTTTTCAAACTGTGTGCTTCACTGGCTGAAGCGAAGGTGGAAAGGTGTTCCACTCCGCAGTCCACGGCTCTTTGAAGGCCATGACGGTTCAAGATGAGTGCGGAGTATGTCACATGAGGATTTCTGTGGATAAGTTGGAAGAGTTTGTCCGTGTGAGCCATCTGAGGAACACGACGCGGATCGACGAAGGAACCGACCTGAATGCGCGGAAAGCCGCATCGAGACAGGTGATCGATGAGATGAACTCTCTCCCGAAGGGTGAAGGCCCCCTTCTCGTTCTGCAACCCGTCTCTGGGTCCATTTTCTTCAATGTGCACATCGGTGCTGTTCAAATTCGTTCACTCCTCGCGTTTCGTTGCGCTCTTCAGACTTCGTTTTTTCTTCAATATAGCAAATCACGCATTGGATCAGTAGTTATTATGAGCTTTCCATCAAAGACCGATGAAGGAAAATCTCATTTTTCCTTCATGGCCATGAGCTTTATTTGCTGGTCAAAAAGGATTATCATGTAAATTAATAGTGTGCATGAAGGTTATGGACCAGCCCAGTGAAGGAAAGTCATGATCGATGAGTCCAATACGAAAAACACATTGAGTGATAGCGGCGCTGAAACAACTGCCTCTCTCGAATCTTCTCAGAAAAAAATTCCCGAAAAAAAAGATTATCAAATCGACATCTTCAGAGACTGGTGCAAGTCCTGCGGGATTTGTTCGGCCTTTTGCCCCAGGCAGTGCATCCAACTGGATGAGTCAGGCTCCCCCTTCGTGAAAGACTCAAAGTTGTGTTCTGGATGTGGCTGGTGTGAAGTGCATTGTCCCGACTTTGCCATCAGCGTGCGTCAGAAGCGCCGGCGAACCACACGGGAGAACGTGGATTGATGGAGAGTTTCCCCAGGGGCTGCGCTTCAGGGAGCGGTGAAGAGTATTCACCAGCCTGCCCCGAGCTTGCTTCTTGGATGGTTATGGGGCCGGTAAAAAATCCGTTGAAAACCCGTTCAATGCACGGAACGCGCGACGGCAATTTAAGCCATGGTTTGATGAAGGAGGTTTCTGTTTGAATGCTTTGAGAAGCGGAGGATGCCAATTGCTTTTGCAGGGCAATGAAGCCATTGTGGAAGGAGCCATCGCCGCCGGTTGCCGTTTCTTTGCCGGTTATCCCATCACACCCGCAACGGAAATCAGTGAGGTGATGTCCTACCGGCTGCCCGCCGTGGATGGCACGTTCATTCAGATGGAAGATGAAATTGCCAGCATGGGGGCCATCATCGGGGCATCTCTGGCCGGCACCAAGTCCATGACGGCAACCAGTGGCCCCGGTTTTTCTCTCATGCAGGAAAACCTGGGATTCGCATGCATTGCGGAAGTTCCCTGCGTCATTGTCAATGTGATGCGCGGAGGGCCATCCACAGGAATTCCCACCCAGGTGAGCCAGGGAGATGTCATGCAGGCAAGATGGGGCACCCATGGCGACCACCCCATCATCGTCTTGTCCGTCTCCACCACGCAGGATTGTTTTTCCATCACGGTCAAAGCTTTCAATCTTGCAGAAAAATACCGAACACCCGTCATCATTCTGGCGGATGAAGTGGTGGCTCACACGCGTGAGAAGATCTTTCTTCCTCACCCCGGAGAGGTGGAAATCATCGACCGCATCCGCCCCAACATGCCCCCCGATTGGTATATTCCCTACGAGGACACCAGCCGGGGCGTGCCTCCCATGGCCGCTTTTGGTGAAGGATACCGGTACCACGTGACGGGCCTCGTTCATGACTCCCGCGGGTTTCCCACCCAAAGACCCGACGAGGTGAAGGGCCTCATGAGCAGACTCTTTCGAAAAATCAATCAACATTTTTTTGACATTCAAATGGTGGAAGAGGAGGCCACGGAGGATGCGGAGATTCTCACAGTTGCTTATGGCAGCGTTGCAAGATCGGCCAGGCGAGCCACACGTGAAGCACGACACCGGGGCATCAAGGCGGGGATGGTCCAACTGGTGACCCTGTGGCCCTTCCCCCGGCAAATTCTGGAGCCCAAATTGCGCAAATTGCGAGCGGTTTTGGTGCCCGAATTGAATGTGGGACAGATTTCCCGAGAAGTCAAAAGAATCAACCAGGGAGTGACACGGGTCGAAACGCTCAACCGCATCGACGGAAACCTGATCACTCCCGCGGAGATTTTATCTCGTCTCATGAAGATGTAGGCAAAACCATATGCAAATCCCTATGGCCAGGATAACCTCTTCCCGAGAGCCTTTCCCTCCCGAAGAGAGGCTTATCCCACAACGGTTCAGCGCGCAGCAAACATTTTGCATGTTTTTGCCCGCAAGAAGCCTGGCCAGTGAAGGAAAACCATGGCAGAAGTAACCAAGCTCATTCACAAGTATCTTCGGCACGACAAGAAATTCCCCCATGTGTGGTGCCCCGGATGCGGCAACGGCATTCTCCTCGGTGCGCTGATCAGGGCCATTGATCGCACGCACCTGGAAAAAGATGAAATCGTTATTGTATCGGGAATCGGCTGCTCGGGAAGGTTGTCCGTCTATGTGGATTTCAATACACTTCACACCACTCATGGGAGGGCTCTCACTTTCGCAACGGGCGTTAAGCTGGCAAACCCCAAGCTTCAGGTCATCGTGATCATGGGGGATGGAGACGCCACGGCCATTGGTGGAAATCATTTCATTCATGCAGCTCGCCGCAACCTGAATCTCACAGCCATAGTCGTCAACAACAGCATCTACGGCATGACCGGCGGACAATACTCACCCACGACCCCCTATGGCTCCCTGGCCACCACCTCTCTCCATGGAAACATTGAACAGGCTTTCTCCATTGCAGAGCTTGCCGCCATGGCAGGAGCGAGCATGGTTTCCAGGGGGACCGTTTACCACACAAGCCTGCTGGACGAGCTCCTTGAAAAAGCTATCCACAAACGAGGCTTTTCAGTGGTTGAAGTCATCAGCCACTGTCACACCCAGTACGGCAGGCGCAACAAAATGGGAAATGCTGCAGACATGCTCCTTTGGCAAAAGAAATCGGCCGTGCGCATCGAAAAAGCCCGCACCATGTCCGATGAAGAAATGCAGGACAAGTTCTCCATAGGGGTGCTGGTGGACCGGGAACTGCCCGTCTACACCCAGGAGTATCGCAAGGTGAGGGAAATGGCCAAGAAAGCCATGACGCAAATGCGGTGATCCCGTTGAGGTCAGGAAACCAAAATTTTTGCAGGGGAAAGGTACGTGGACAACAGTCGTTATGAAATCAGAATCAGCGGCTCTGGAGGTCAGGGAATCATCATCGCCGGCATCATTCTCGCTGAAGCGGCGGGAATCTACGATGGAAAATATGTTTGCCAGACGCAGAGCTACGGCCCTGAAGCACGGGGGGGATCGAGCAAAGCCGAAGTGGTGGTGAGCGACGATCCCATTGACTACCCCAAGGCCATGAAACCCGATTTGCTCCTTGCCATGACCCAGAAGGCCTGCGATGCCTACATCTTCGATCTCAAGCCGGGAGGAATTCTCATGGTGGATTCCACACATGTGAAACAGCTCCCAACCACCCGGGCCATAGCGCTTCCTTTCACGCAAATGGCGCGGGAACGCACGGGAAAAGAAATGATGGCAAACATCATCGCTCTTGGCACTTTGGTGGCCATCACGGGCATTGTCTCTCTTCGCAGCCTGGAAGCCGCTGTGATGTCGCGGGTTCCCAAGGGAACCGAAGAGCTCAACAAAAAGGCATTGGAAGCGGGCATCGAAGCGGCAAAAGGAATCACGGACAAAGCACAAGAAATCGGGATGGAGTTTTATGAGAGTATTGCTGACGAATGATGATGGAATCTACGCCAAAGGGATTGAAGCACTATTCCTTGCCTTGATAGAGGAACACGATGTGACCGTGGTGGCACCCGAAACAGAACAGAGTGCCGTTGGACATGCCATCACCTGGCTGCAGCCTTTGCGCGTTGTCTCGGTCAATCGTAATGGAATGTTCTTTGGACACGGCCTCACAGGCACGCCAGCCGACTGCGTCAAGCTGGCTCTCACACAGCTTCTCAGTCAACCTCCTCATGTGGTCGTTTCCGGAATCAACATGGGGGCCAATGTGGGGGTGAATGTCATCTATTCGGGAACGGTCTCTGCTGCCACCGAAGCTGCCGTCATGGGGGTTCCCGGCATCGCCGTCTCCATAGATTCCTTCGACACCAGAGATTTCAGTGCGGCCACGGAGTTCATCCTCGCTCTCCTGAAAACCATTGAGCGGGAGGGTTTCCCACCGGGGGTGGCTCTGAACGTCAATGTGCCCAATATTCCAGCGGATGAAGTGCGTGGAGTTCGAATCACTCACCAGGGCCGCATGAGGTGCATTGAGAGTTTTGACCGCCGTCGAGATCCGAGGAACCATGTTTACTACTGGCTGCAAAACACAAGCATCTGCAGAGATGCGAACCCTTCAGCAGACTCCCGTGCTCTGGAAGAAAAGCACATCTCCCTGACTCCCATTCACTTTGACCTGACACATTTTCCCACCCTGGAAACTTTGAAAAAATGGGATATCCCAATGGGCAGGCCTCAAAAAAACGGGGAGGACCCTTGAAGCCAGGCTCCTCCCATTGCCTTCATCACCCCCAAAGAAAAATGAGCGTTTTCTGTGGCAAATATGAGCACGGATACTGTGAGGCGTGTTTGCAGAAGAAGAAGCTCGCTTGCAAAGACCCTGGCAGTTACTGCCGCCATCGCACGCAATGTTTGATCTGGGAGCATCTCAGAGGGTAAACGAGAGAGGCAACCCCGCCAAAAACCACACTCGCACAAGGCCCATGACGGCCTAAAGGCTGAGCATCAAGGGATTCACGGAATTTAACGCACAGAAGAAAGGTTTGCGAAAAAGATTTAACTCGCCATCGGGATTTCTCCCCATATCCTCATTGGACTGGAATGCGCACAACAAAGGGGGTCACATTTTCCTCCATCTTGATCTGCTCGACGAGGGTGCTGGCCCGTGACAGGTCGGAAACGGGCTTCAGCTGAACCACATGCAGGAGGCCAAGGGTTTCGTGATTCATCGGTTTCACCAGGACTTGGTACCCTTTGCTTTCGAGTCTTTTCTTGAGGGCAAGAGCATTTTTCTGTTCCCTGAAGGAACCCACTT
>SLCH01000215.1 GCA_007125915.1 Syntrophobacteraceae bacterium | reverse complement strand
TTTTCTAAACCCTCCATCACCGGCGAATCTTTTTGTAGGCGTCTCTTATGGCTTCCTGCAGAGTGGCCAGATCACAGGGCTTTGCCAGGCAGGCGTGCACCTTCCCCGTCATCTCTTCTTCTTCGAAACTGAGTGAACCATGGCCGGTCACCATGATGACTTGAAGCCTTGGGTATTGGCTCTTGAGCTCGCGCATGAGCTCATCACCGCCCATACCGGGCATCTTCACGTCAATGACGGCCACATCGACCGGCTCTTGGCGGGCCACCTCCAGGGCTTTTTCACCACTGTTGACCGCATGCACATTGAAACCCCTCAAACGAAGCAGCCGCTCCAGAGAATGCAGGAGGACCTCCTCATCATCAACCAGCAGCACGGTGATCTTTTCGTCACTCAAAGTTATGCTCGTCCTCTTGTCAGAAGCATTCCAGGGCCCTTTCGGTGACCAGGATCATGGGGATCCTCAACCCATTTGCGTTTTCTTTCTTTTCCACCAAGGCGGGGATGCAAAGAAGAAACTTTTGCATCCCCGCCTGCGGACTTTGGAACTCGATACCAGTTCACATTAATAATTTACGCTGGGAAAGGCAAGAACCGCCAGTAGCCGGCGATGACCCAAGTCCACAGAAGAGCCCACGAAAGGAGGAGCATGATGAATCCATGCTTGGCGAAATCCTTCGTGGTGACCAGCTGCTCGCCCGTCACATGGTCTTTGCCCAGGGCGTAAATGATGGCGTTGTTGGGCGTCCCGATGATGAGACAATGGGCGAAAGATGAAGAAAAGGCTGTGGCCAGGCCCACGGCAACGGGGGAAGCACCCGCAATGGTTGCCATGGGAACCACGATGGGGCCGAGGGCTGCCACAGTGGCACCGTCGCTCATGAAGTTGGTCAAAACGCCCGTGAGCAGGGACGCGGCGATGGCCAGGCCGATGTTGGACTGAGCCATGGCCTCAGGAAGCGCCGAGACAAAGATGTCTGCAATCCACAATGCGGCCCCCGTCTGGGCCAGGCCAAAACCCATGCCGCTGGCGGCTGCGTAGAGAAACACCACGCTCCAGTGAATGCCGGATATTTCCTTGAACCGCAGCACCTTCAGGAGGCACAGGGCCACCAGTGCGAGAATAACAGGCCCCCCCATACCGAATGTACCGGAAAAGGCAGACCAGGTGAAGATGAGGAGAACGAGAACCACGGCGGTTTTGTACTCGTCCATGGTCATCTTTCCGATTTTTTCCGATTCCCGCCTGACCGATGCGGAGATGTTGATGTCTTTCATCACCACGTTTCTGCTGCCCCAGAGATAAAAATAAGCTCCCACGATGAGGGCCATCACGGGAACATAGGGCAGGCCGTACATCACCCACTGTCCAAAGGTGACGGTGATTCCGTAGTCTCCCAGAATGGCGATCATGATGGCGTTCCGGCCGCCCGCGGCGGGGGAGCCCGGTCCGCCCACGTTGCACGCATAGTTCAACGTGAGGAGCATGATGACCACCAGGGCCTTGTCTTTGCTGATGTTGCCCGCCTTGATCACACCCATGTAGACCATCATGAAGACGGGAGCGATAAAAGCGATGAGGGCATGCTCCGAAAGGAAAGAGGCTGACACAGCGACCATAGGAGCAAAGATGAGGCACATGCGCTTGAGTGTCGTGCTCGGCCCCAGGAGAAGCAGTCCGATGCGCCGGTCGAGCCCCGTTTTGCCGATGGCCGCCGCCATGGCTAGGACACCGAATATGAAGACCACGGCGTCGGTGGCGAAAGCCTTGGCCACGTCGTTGGGCTGGAGCACCTGGAACCAGTACATGAAAACCGCCACCAGCAAGGCGGTTATACCGATGGGAAGGGCTCCCGTGGCCCAGAAAAGGGCCGCCACCATCAACACGCCAACCATGACCTTGGCCCGTTGAAAGGTCGCTTGATTGAGGGCTTCCCCCGTGAGACCCAGGCGGGCAGTTTGGCCATAAAATTCGGCGACGGTCTGCCCCGGCTGCATATGGCGGTGGGCCGCATATCCAAGGATCAGCTCACCCTGGGGACCACCTTTTTCAGTCGTGAGGAGGAGTTGCAGCCTCTCGGGAGCGGGCATGAAAAACATGGTCAGGAAGAGTATGGCGCCTATTATGATGAATCCGGGCCGCATGCCCTCGACACCAAAAAACCAGGCTTTGAAGCCCTTTTCCTCCACATGGGGCGCCTCAGAGCGCCTCAGGGCATAGCGGTGCTCCTGGCGGGCATCTTCGATCTTTTCAATCAGATCTTCCACGGGCGTGGGCTTTTGCATGTAGGCATAGACATCGTGCTTTCCCGTCAGGCGAGCGGACTCCACACTGCCGTGACCGGTCAGCATGATGACCTGAACATCAGGATTGATGTTTTTCAGCTCCCTCAGGGTTTCAATGCCCGACATGTCGGGCATTTTCTGGTCGAGCACGACCACTTCAGGGTTTTGGTGACGAAGAGCCCGCATGGCATCTTCGCCGTTGTCCACATCGATGACATCATACCCCCGTGCGGCCAGCCTTTTGGCCAGAGAGGTTCGAAACTGATCCTCATCGTCCACAAGGAGAATTCTCGGCTTTGCCCCACCGACAAGTTGAACCTCGTCCCCTTCACTCGCTGGCACAGTGCTCGGTTTTTCACCGGAAGTTGGTTTTTCATTTTCAGCCATTGTCACCCTCCAAAAAAATGATAATTGTGCGTGATAAAGATGTTGGAATTGAACACTGCGTTATCATCAAACAACGACCAATCCAGCGGTCGCCTAAAAGCCATCGGTCAATCCTGCAGGCACTGTCGCCTTCTTCTGCGCCCTGCAAAAGCCCGGCACCTCGAGACATGATGGGTCCTTGTTTTCAAGACCCGGCACTTTCATGCCTTTGAAGAAACAACTGCCCTTCCGTTATCGTCAGGGGACCTGTCTGATAAAGGCAGCAGCACCTTGAATGAGGAACCGGCCCCCGGAGCGCTCTGCACCTCCAGCCGCCCCCCAAAGCTTTCGATGATGTTCAGGCAAATGGGGAGACCGAGGCCGGTGCCCTTTCCTGCTTCTTTGGTGGTGAAGAAGGGCATGAAGATCTTTTCAACCTGGTCAGAAGTCATGCCTTTGCCCGTGTCCGAGACGGTGACGGCCACCCAATTCCCTTCCGTGGCCGTTGCCAGGGTGATGGTGTCGCCTTTTTCGACGGCGTCCCCCGCGTTGTTCACGAGATTCAGGAAAACCTGCTGCAGCAGATCGGGATCCACATACAGCCGGGGCAGGTCTTCGGCATATTCTTTGACCAGGTTGATTCCCGATACCCTGAACTCCTGCTCCTTCATGCCCGAGACCATGTCGTCCAGCAGGTGGTTCACGTCGCTTTCCACGCGCCTCATCTCCGTCTTGCGAACAAAGCTCAGGAGCTTCCGGGTGATGCCCTTGGCCCGCTTCACCGCTTTGTTGATTTCGTCAAGCTCCTTGCGGATGGCTTCCGGGGAGGAATCCAGGCCCATTTGAGGATCAAGCATGTCCTGAATGACACCCGTTTCCGAGTCGATGATTGCCAGGGGATTGTTGATTTCGTGGGCCACCTCACCTGCCAGCTGTCCCACGGAAATCATCTTGTGCGCGTGGTAGAGCTGACCCTTGAGTTCGCCCATTTCCTGGTCCAGGGCACGAAAGGCGGTGAACAGGCGGTTGACGATGAACCACACCACAAGCATGCCCACCCCAAAGAGAATAAGGGAGACGATGATGACCGTGTTGCGCAGGGCATGCGCCGCCTGGAAAGCCACCCCCTCAGGCTGGAGCATGACCACACTCCAGGGCAATGTCTCCAGCCACCCATGACCGGTGAGCATGGAATCACCTTCCCACTCCATCAGTACAACATCCGCCTCCTTTTCTTGGGGCGGAACATAGGGAGCGGGCTGAAGGGATTCCCCCAAGTCCGCATCCCCGGCAAGAATCCACCCATGGCGGTTCACGAGAAATCCTCGAACCCTCTCCCCTTCAGGGTCCGCCTGCACCATATCCACCAGCTTGTCCGGATAGAGGGTGGCGCGAACCACCACGGTTCTTCCCTCCACAATCCCCTTTAAAGCAATGACAAAATGGGGCTGATGCTCCTCCAGGAGAAGATCGGTCACTATATAGGGTTTTTCTTGATGAATCAGGTCCCGGTACCACGCTGCATCGCTGTAGTCTTTATGGCGCAACTGAGGGGCAGGTCCCGCATAGGCCGTCTGGATTCCATCTGCATTGATGAACCCCATGTCCGCAAAAAAATCTCTTGCAGCGATCAAATCAAGGAATTCCCTCTCCATGGATTCGGGGCTGAGCTCAAAAAAATGATCCCTGTTCACGAGACTGAACAGATCGACGAGGGTCTCCCGCATGGAAAGATCAAGGACGTTTTTCCGGCTTTCCACCAGTGCCGCAAGGCGAAGCTCAGCCCGTTCACGCAGGATGGAATTGGTTTTATAGATGAAAAAGGCGCTTAAAACGAGGATGGAAATGAGGAAGATGGTGGACAGGAGAAGGAAGGTGCCGCCTCTCAGCCGCCGGTGAGAGGTTGCAAAGGATTCCATGCGCTCATGTGCATTGGGCGCACTGCCTGAAGGGCTGTCATGGATGCGGGGTGAAAACTCTTTGTTGTCCGGCTTTGGCATGTCGCCTCCAAATTTCACACACAATGCGCGATATTTGCCCCATTTTCATTCTTTCAGAAGCTGCAAAGAAACAGATTGTGCAAACAATGTCAAGCTGATTTCTTGAACACCAGGGCCATTTCACAAAAGACCAAAAGGACTGCCCGGCGTTCCTAAACGGGCCGTGGAACCACTGAATTCCCCTCATCTCCAAGGGATCGGAGACCCTCCATCTCCTTCCCGATTCCGGGCCGAGCACTCCCCCCTGCCTCTCCAGGCTGGAGCGCAGCAGCCGGCAACGCCGCTTGCTCAACCTGTTTCACACCATGTGAAAAGCCCTTCACCTCATTATTCCGGCGAAAAAGGAGAATCCCGTCTTTTCAAAACTTTTTATGTATCCCTTCTGCCAGCGGGTGACGGAGCAGAACCGCACAGGATATCCCAATTCAGCGGCACCGCCTGCGGGCATGGACAGAGGGGATCCACGGAAGGGCACCCTCAGCCATTCACAATCCTTGTTAAGAAGCGCTTATTCTATTATGTTAAAATATTGAAAATTTCAATCACACAGTGGGGTGGACATGAACCAACCTTTTCACGCCAGGCAGGGCCAAGCGGAAGCCCAGAGTGCGCCCATCAAGAAGCGTCATCGGCAGATGTTTGACATGGAATCCTATAAGGATCGCATATCAACATACCTGAATCCCGAACAGGAAGAAAACCAAATTTTTTTTGAAGCGCTTGACTTTGCCCACAGGCTTCATGAGGGGCAAATCCGCAAATCGGGAGCACCCTACATCAGCCACCCCTGCAGTGTCGTTGAAATCATGGTCCGGGAACTCGGTTTCCGGGATCCCATCCTTCTTTCCGCCGCCCTGCTGCACGATGTTGTGGAAGATATTCCCGCCATCAAGCTGCAGGACATTCGCAAACAATTCGGGCATGCCGTTGCGGAACTGGTCGACGGCTGCACCAAGCTTGCCCGCACTCAGATGGACCGGGCAAGCCTCAAGGACCTCACCCACAGCAAGATCTTCCTGACGGCCAGCCGACGCCTTGGAGTCCTCATCATCAAGCTCTCGGACAGGCTGCACAACCTTCGCACATTGCACTTTCTGCCCATGTCCAAGAGGCAGCGCATTGCCCAGGAAACACTGGAAGTGTACGCGCCCATCGCGGGCCGTTTCAACATGTTCTCTCTGAAAAGGGAGCTCTACCACCTGGCCCTCTCTTTCCTCTATCCCCGCAAGAGCAAAAAAATTCTTCAACAGATCAAAGAAGCGCGCAACGGGCCACAGGTGGTGGAGATAGAAGAAAAATTACAGAAAGCCTTTCATGACGCGGGTTATCGCGTGACCATCAGACCCCGCCCCAAGGGTCTCGGAAGCTACTATGATCCCCTCAAGCGCACGCTGGACCCGAACTTCCCCGAAAATTTCGTGGATTTCGCTCTCATCCTGGACACACAGGAAGTCCTCAGCTGCTACGGGGCTCTCGGTGTGGTGTGCACCACCTTCCCCCCCATTCCCAGAACCATCCGGGATTTCATCGCCAACCCCAAGAGCAACGGCTATCAGAGCCTCCATGTGCGGATTCATTTGAAAGGACAGAACTTTCTCGTGAAAATCCGAACTCCCGAAATGGATTACTGGGCCGCATACGGCATTCTCAGCGAATGGGATTCACAAAACCCCATGACCGATGAGCATTGGCAGGATGTGAGCGAACTCCTGAGAAGCATTGGAGAATATGGGGGCGCGGGAGTTCAGAGAAAAGCCCTCATCAAGCTGTCCGCGGCGGAAGAAATATTCGCCTACTCCCCCAAGGGCGACATTTACTTTTTACCCGCAGACAGCACGGTCCTTGATTTTGCCTACAAAATTCACTCGGACCTGGGCGATCACTGCGCCGGAGCAAGGGTGAACAATGAATGGGTGGATCCCTGGCAGACCCTGAAAGACGGAGACACGGTGGAAGTTGTGACTTCAGCGGAACAGGTTGACGTGGACCCCTCCCTCGAGGAACGGTGCAAGACCCCCAAGGCTCGCACGGCCGTCAACAGGCTGTTGCAGAGGAAAAGATCGCGCCATGCTTTGGATGTGGGGAAACAGATTCTCTCACAGGAGCTTGCCCGTCACGGACTTTCGGACAGTGTGCTCCACGAGGAAAACGCCGCGCTCATGCTGGAATTCCTCAACGTGAAAGACCTTTCCGAACTCTATGTCCGCATTGGCCAGGACCTGCTGAGACCGAGCCTGATCGCCTACTATCTCGCACCGCCAGACCCTCATGAATCGGATTCGGAAAAAGATACGGAACCCGGCGCCTCCAGGGAGCAGCGCCACCACATTCTCATCCGGGAACTGGACCGCGCCATCCACAAATTCGCCCGCTGCTGCAATCCCTTTCCGGGCCAGGATCACCTGGTGGCCACCATCAGCGAGAGGGGCATCACACTACACCATGAAAGCTGCAAAGACATCCATGAAAGATATTCTCTGGAACCGCAGCAGCTTTTTGACGTGGTGTGGGACAACGCATTCACCTGGCCGAACACCATGGTTTTTCTCATCCAGGTGAAGCATGAAACCGTGAGTTCTCTTCTTCCGAAACTGTCTCATGTGGCCACGCGCATCCACATTGAAAAAATGGAATTGAACCAGGGAATTCACCACAAACCCCAAGTGCAGGTGCAAGCAGCCATGAGAAGCTATGAGGAGGCGGCGGAGCTTTTCAGGGCTCTGCCGGGAGGGAACGTATCCGTTGAACAATACAGCCGCAAGGCCTCAATTGACAACAATCCGCAACAGTTAAAAACCACAAGCCACGACCATTGATGCCTCACCAGCCTGAAACGCCCGCCATTGATTCAGTGAATCTGTTTTTTGTGCCCGAGTGTTTCACACAAGTTTTCAGCAAGACTGTTCAACTTTTCTTTTTTAACACCCGCGATTTCCGTGAGGAGAAACTGAATCCAGATGCCGCATAGAAAGCTCAGCATGCTCTCGTCACTGATGAAGACCTCTTCGCGCAATGCTTCGTCCTTGATGGCTTCCGAGGCCATGTTGAGAATCCCCAGGCGCAATTCTCCCGCCCCGAGACACTGAATAGCCCGCTTGTACAATCTTTCCATGTCCTGCGCATTGGATATGATGTGAACTGCCCGATCGCATGCTTCTATCAGGTTCAATCTTTCACTGGGCACGGCTTTCGCCTCCTCTTTGAAAAAGACTTATGTGGTTGCTTTTTTACCAATTTCGATTATTTTAGCCTATAACACTTTTGGCCGGGGCATGGAAGTAGCCCCGGCACTTCTTTTGCCACATCATCGGGCAACGTCAGAGGGCAGCGTCAAAAGGCAAGCGCTACCTTGAGATGGCGTCAAATGGAAGCATTCGCACATAAACTATTCTCGAAAGAGCGAACCTCAACACCAGATTGAAAGGGTTTTGAATGAAATCACCACAATGGGTGCAAAAAATTTGGAAGCTGCTGTTCTTCTCCGTCCTGTTCACAGCATGCATGGCTTTGGCTCCCAACTCCGGCCACGCATCTTCGCGGGGGGCAGGCGTTCAAGGCCCCCCTTCATTTGCGGACCTGGCTGATCAGGTGAACCACGCCGTGGTCAATATTTCCACAACCCAGGTGGTCAGAGAATCTCCCATGCAGCCCTTTTTCGGACCCAACTCCCCCTTTCGCGAGTTTTTCGGCGATGAGTTTTTCAGACGTTTTTTCGGTGGCGAGATGCCCCAGGAACAAAGCCGCCGCAGTGCCCTGGGCTCGGGATTCATCGTCGATGAGAAGGAGGGATTGATCATCACCAACAATCACGTGGTGGAAAGAGCTGACGAGATACGGATCCGAACGGAAAGGGGCAAAGAATACGAAGCCACCGTCGTCGGCCGGGACTCGAAAACGGACCTGGCTCTGATCCAGGTGAAGCCCGATGCCGATTTCCCGAAAGCGGCCGTTCTCGGTGACTCGGACAAATTGCGTGTGGGAGACTGGGTCATGGCCGTGGGGAATCCTTTTGGTCTGGGCAACACCGTCACTGCCGGCATCATCAGTGCCAAGGGCCGTGTCATCGGTGCGGGACCCTATGACGACTTTCTCCAGACGGATGCGGCCATCAATCCGGGGAACAGTGGCGGACCCCTTTTCAACATGAAAGGCCAGGTGGTGGGCATCAATACGGCCATCGTGGCCCAGGGGCAGGGCATAGGATTTGCCATTCCCGTCAATGTGGCCAACGAACTCATTCCTCAACTGAAAGCGGGAAAGGTCGTTCGGGGATGGCTCGGAGTGATGATTCAGGACATCACTCCCGAACTGGCCCAATCCTTCGGGATCACGGAGACCAAGGGGGTGATCATTTCCGACATCGTGCCCGAGGGCCCTGCTGACAAGTCCGATCTCCAAAGGGGAGATGTGGTTCTGACCTTCGAGGGAAAACCGGTGGAAAATGCCAACGGGCTTTCCCGCATGGTAGCCGCCACAACACCCGGCACAAGAGCCAACCTGCAGGTCCTTCGCAATGGAACGCGGGAGAGAGTGAGGGTGACCATAGGAACCATGCCCGACGATACTCAGGAACCTGAGGCCGTGCAGGAGGAGGCTGCCTGGGGCTTGAGCGTGCAGAACCTCACCCCTGAGATAGCCCAGCGGTTTGGGTGGGACCGGAATGAAACGGGTGTGGTGGTGACCGGCGTGGCACCGGGAAGCCCTGCTGCAGAAGGTCGCATTCGCACGGGAGATCTCATTCAGGAGATCAACAGGCAGAGGATTCAAAACATGAGAGACTACAACCAGGCGGTGACCAAACCCCAAGAGGGCGAGACACTCCTGCTTCTCATCAAACGGGGCCAAAACACCTTTTATGTGGCACTGAGGGCTCCCGGAACTCCATAAACAGCGAAGACTCTTCTTGCCGGCACTCAAATAGAGGCTCCATGACAGAGGGGCGGGGAATTCCAGGATTCTGAAGATCCCGCCCTGCCCCTCTATTCCAACACAAGAACCCCTGAACAGAGACCATTTGTTATTTCATGGAAACATATTTCCTGGAAACCGCATCACCCGAACACATACGGCGCGAAAAAGAAAAAGCCAGGAGCCTGAGAAAGACCCAATGGTGGCAGCGCCAGATATCCCGAGGCATATGCCACTACTGTCAACAGAAGATGCCCGCCCGTGAACTCACCATGGACCATGTGGTGCCCCTCATTCGCCATGGCCGGTCCATAAAGGGAAATCTCGTCCCCGCATGCAAAGAATGCAACGACAGGAAAAAATATCTTCTACCCATAGAATGGAAGGAGTATTTGAATCATTCTCCATCGTCATGAAGATGGAAAAAATTCTCAACGGCCGCCAGGGCCGCCCAAAGGGTATGGAATGAAAGAATGCAAATCCTGTGAGCTGGCAGTTTATTGCTTTTCAGATCCCTCCAGCTGGACTTTTCGCACCAAGCAGGAGATGGAAGAAAAGCAGGCGGAGATCGCTCAATGTCCTCACCATCAAAAAAGTGCAGAGCGCAGGGCACCATGATCGGCCTGCAAATCTGCCGCGCTTCATAATAAGGTGCCGGAGAAGGCCCCTGAGTCAGGCGGTTGCCGTAAAAGGGCGGTCATGTTTTACCCGAAAAGGCGGAGATGGCCCAATCCTTTAATATCCTTGGGTAGTTTGGGTCGATGATCTTGACGATGGTCCTTCCATGGGAGGACTCAAAAAAGCGGACCTGGCCCGAAGCCAGCCAGTTGATGCACTGCGCATAGAGGGCATATTCCAGCTGGAGGCCGCGCTTTCGCAGGGAATCCAGGTCATCATCGGGCCATACGGGATAGACGGCCTGGGCAAGAATGGGTCCCGTGTCCTCTCCTTCATCGGCAAAATGCACCGTGACCCCACCCCACTTGACCCCATAATCAAACGTGTCTTCGTACCCACGCTGGCCGGGAAAGGCAGGCAGGAGTGACGGATGGATGTTGAGCACTCTCCATGCGCCATCCCTGTTGTAATGCCTGAGGAAATAGGGACTGAGAAGCCTCATGAACCCTGCCAGAACAATGCAGTCGGGCTGAAAGGCATTCAGGTGCCTGATCATTTCATCCTCGGCAAGGACCATTCCCGCAAGGCGCCCCAGGCGTTTTGAAACATCAGGGAAATGAAGGATCTGCTGAGCCTCATCCAGCTCCCTTAAATCCACGGGAAGCTGCAGACGCTCCCACTCGTCCCGTCCCTTCTCCATCAGGGCCCGGTAGTCAATGATTCGAGTGGGTATGTTTGCCAGTTCTGCCCTTTTGAGTCCGTGAGCGCCGGGGCGGTCGCTCACGACCACCGCCACTTGAGCCTTGAGTGTTCCCGATGCCGATCTGTCCAGAAGGGCCTGCAGATTTGTTCCGCTGCCCGAGAGGAGCACGGCCAGGCGTAACTTTTGTGCCATGGATTCAAACCTTTTGCTGGCAATGGAGCATGGCTTCCTCCGCGCAGGGAACTCACCATGGGCGGATGGCACAGAGGGCCATGCTCCTGACAGCCTCAGGCAAAATGGTTCACAGCATTGCGAAAAAGGAGAATCCCCCCACCCTCATGGGGAAAAGGCCTGCCTTGACGCCCAAGTTTTTCTCTCAAGTACGTCCAGTCGGGATGATTGGTCCCATGAATATAGGCTTCGGGATGGGGCATCAAACCAGCCACGCGACCTGTGGGATCGCAAATTCCAGCGATGTCTTCCAGGGAACCATTGGGATTGAAGGGAAACTCCCCTTTTGCAGGGCCTCCTTCAACTCGGGCGTAGGTGAGAATGACTTGGTTTCCCTCTCGCAAGCGCTCCAAAATGCCCGGCTCCGCAAAAAACTTTCCCTCTCCGTGTCGAATGGGCATTTCCATGCTTTCCAAGCCCTGGGTGAACACGCAGGGAGACGAAGTGTTGGGAATGAGATTGACCCATTGGTCTCGAAACTGTCCACAATCGTTTCCGATGAGAGCAACTTGGCGCCGGAAACTTCCCGTGGCAAAGCCCGGCAGAACGCCCAGGTTCACCAGGACCTGAAAACCGTTGCAAATGCCAAGCACCAGGCCCCCATTGCCGATGAAAGCCAGCAGATCCTCCTGCAGCCGGTGTTTGATTCTCATGGCCATGATCACGCCGGCACCATGCTCATCACCCCAGGAAAATCCTCCTCCCACAACAAATATTTGATAATGATGAAGCTTTTTCTTCCCTTCACTGAGTTCATTCAGGTGAACCCGATCCACTTGAGCCCCTGCCGCTTGAAGAGCGTGAGCCGTTTCCAGGTCGCAGTTCAATCCGAATCCCGTCAGGACGAGAGCACGCACAGTACTCATTGTTGACTCCTGAAGCTTTATTGAGAGCCTTTTTGCCACGAATGCTTGAGGCCCATCACCGGCTCATCCATGAGCAAGGATCCATCCAGACCCACCATTTTAAGAGAAGTTCCGTCGGTCACTTCACCCAGAAGACCCCAGGGAAGCTTTTCAAAAAGTTCCTCAAACCGCTCCCGGTTCCCAGGCTTCACGGTCACCAGAAATCGTCCGGGAGATTCACTGAAAAGCAGCTTGTGATCGCTTAAAATCCCCAGGGCCTTTTGCGTGGTGCACGAGAAACCAAAAGAATCCTTCCCAGGAGAAGTCTGTGACTCCCTGTGCGCCTGTGGAACCCGGCGGAGATCCAGGGTCATTCCCAGTTCCCCGGCAAAAGCGGCCATGGCAGCATGCACCGCCAGCCCGCCCCGGTAGATTCCATGACAGGATGCAACCAGCCCCTGGGCGATGGATGTCTCCAGGGCCCTGTAAAGACGCAGATTCTCGTGCACATCCACCACGGGCACATGGAGTCCCACATACCCCAGGGCATCGTAGTATTCACTCCCCCCCAGTTCATCGCAGGTGTGGCCGAGAAGATAGACAAGATCTCCCGGAACCTTGACCTCCATGGTTTGGCAGCGACTGACCTCAGGAACAATCCCCGTGGCGGTGAACTGCATGGTGGGAAGGCCCGAGATTTTATGGCGCACCCCAAAATCTCCCATAAGATGTCCATCCACATACATGCTGTCTTTCCCCGAAAGGAGAGGAATGCCATAAGCCAGGCAAAGGTCCCTCAATGCCCAGTTGGCTCGCACCAGTTGGGCGGCCTTCAACTTGCCATCGGGATTCTGGACGGGATCATATTGAATGTTGGGCCAGCAGAAGTTGTCCACGCCCCCCACCTCAGCCAGTCCGGCCCCCACGGCGAGCAATCGCCGCAGGGCTTCATCGATGGTTGCGGCAACCATGTGATAGGTGTCCACCGCCGAGTACGTGGGATTCAATGCCTGGGCCACAGCCAGGCCCCTGGAACTCTCAAGGACGGGACGCAGCACCACGGCATCGCCGGGCACATCCCTTCCCCGGCCCACAAGAGGTTTCACCACGCTGGTTCCCTGCACTTCATGGTCGTACTGGCGCTGAATCCATTCTTTGGAGCAGACATTGGGACGTGCCAGCAGGTGGTGCAGAAGGGTTCCGTGGTCGGCCGGTTCAGACAGGACAGGCTCACACAACCCCCTCACCTCAGGGGGCACCCATTGCGCTTCAAATTCCCACTGGGGAAAATCCTCGGCAAAAAAGCTCAAATCGAGGAAGGCACAGGTCTTTCCCTCATAGGTCAGGTGCAGTTTGCCCGTCCCCTCGTAGCGGCCAATGACCGTGCTTTCCACTTCGTGCATGCGCGAAAGCTCCATGAAGCGGTCCAGATGATCCGGTCGAACAGCCACCGTCATGCGTTCCTGGGATTCGGAAACCCAAATCTCCCACACATCCAGCCCTTCATATTTCAAGGGCACTTTTTCCAGTTCCACATGAGCCCCCCCGGCGAAAGTGCAGGATTCTCCGATGGAGGACGACAGGCCGCCTCCCCCATTGTCGGTGATGAAAGTGATGAGCCCCTCATCCCGGGCTTCCAGGAGAAAATCGTGCATCTTCTTTTGCGTATAGGGATCGCCGATCTGCACATGCCCTGCGGGCGTGTGCTCCGAATAGCTTTCGCTGGAAGCCGTGACGCCGTGTATGCCATCCTTTCCCACTCTCCCGCCGCTCATGATGATCAGGTCCCCCGGGCGGCACTTTTTCTCCTCTGTGGGTTCACCCAGCACCTTTTTGGGCATGATGCCGAGGGCGCCCACAAAGACGAGGCACTTGCCCAGGAAAGACGGATGCTGAAAAAGATTTCCAAAGGGAGTGGGCACACCGTGCTTGTTGCCCCCATCACGGACCCCCTCCACGATGCCATCCAGGAGACGCCTGGGATGCAGGTGGGGTTTCAGTTTCCCGTCATAATCCCTCGGCCCCACACAATACCCGTAGAGCCCGGCGATGAGGCGCGACCCTTTGCCCGTGCCCATGATGTCCCGGTAAATGCCCACGATGCCTGTCAAGGCTCCCCCATAGGCCTCCATGTTGGAAGGACTGTTATGGGTCTCTCCCGTGATGGAATAGTTGTGCTCATCGTCAAAGCGGGCGACCCCCGCATTGTCCCACAAAACAGAGACGACCCAGTCATTTTGACTCTGAAGGGAGAGGGTGGGCGCCTGAATGCATGTTTTGAACAGATTGTCCACCACCATGGTCTGGCCATTGTGGACATCCTCGTATAAAAATTTACCCTGAAAGGTGTTGTGATTGCAGTGGTCGCTGCGCGCCTGCGAGATGGCTTCCAGTTCCACATCGGTGGGAAGTGAAAGACCCTGCTTCGCTCTGCTTCCAAGGACCTCCGGGCGATTAAAATAGTTCCTGATGACGGGGATGTCCTGGGGATTGAGGGCCAGGTTTCTCGCCCGGCTCAGCTCCAGCAGGGCTTCGTCGGAGGGAATGGGTATTTGCTCCACCGCGGGCCTGTGCTCCAGAACCACCTTGGGAATGACGATTCCAATCCCCTCTCGGGGATCCATTTGGGAAGGGGAAAATATTCGCCATTGCTGGATGATGTCATTGGCCAGAAGTTCCCGAGCCACGGTCTCCACCTGGTCATTGTGGAGCGAGTCGCCTTTGAGCAGGTAGATGCGGGAGGTGTAAACGGCACTTTGAGGTGGCTGCGTGCGTCCCAGAAGGTCGGATATGGCCTCAATGGCGACGCTGCCCGCCGTGTCGCGGACACCGGGTCTGAAGCCAACCCAGATGGCCCAGTGAAAGTCTCCGGCCAAGGTGTTGCAGGAAGATTCCTGGGTGACCGGATTGGTGAAAAGCTCCTTGCGTACGAGTTCAAGCTCTTCCCTGGAAAGGTCTGTGTCCAAGGTCAGCACATGAATGACTCGAACCTGGTCCACCCGCCAGCCAAAATAATCATGAATCTTTCGGCGAAGGCTGGCCCCCTCGGGGTCGAACAAGTGTTTTTTCAATGCGATTTCAAGGCGTGCGGCCATGGGAAGATTCACCTCACATGAAAAGCAGTCTCAGCGCAATGGCAATGAGAATGATGGCACCCACCATTTCCATGCGCCGGCCAAATTGCTGTGTCAATCGATTTCCCAGCTTCATTGCGATCCAGGTCATGGCAGCGGCCACCACGCCGATGCAAAGTGCCGAAAGAAACAGGTTTTGTCCTATGATGCCAAAACTGATGCCAACCCCCAGGGCATCCATGGATGTGGCAAGGGAAAGCATGACCAGACTCAGTCCCCGTGTGGGATCGGCAACCTCGCAGGATTCCGTTTCCTTTGTCTGGAAGCTCCCGTAGCCCATTTTCGCTCCAATGAAAAAAAGCAGGCCCGCTGCAATCCAGGGTCCCCATTGCAGAGCAATGCCGCTCAGGTTGCTTCCCAAATACCACCCCAGGAGAGGCATGAGAAACTGAAAGAGGCCGAAGTGGAAAGAAAGGCGGAATACCTGCCTTGGCGAACAGAATCGAGTGCCGACCCCCATGCCTACGGCAAAGGCATCGCACCCCAACGCGATGGCCACCAGGAGAATTTCCAGGATATTCAAGGCAGATTTTCCCTAATGCTCACGCGGAGGCAATCAGATCCTGACGTTCAATGGGAAACCCGGTCCCCGGGGCCAAAGGGAAAAAAACTTCGAGAATCCCGGCGGTGCCAGGAGTAAAAGGAATTGGCTCATTGGGGCCGCCAATCATTCATAATAGCAGCGGTAGGGGCTGCGACTGGAACCGCAGCGGTCAGCAGCATCAAGCAGCAGACGCTCCTGATCCGCTTCCAGGTTCGTGAACTTGACGCCCATTCCCCGAGGGGATGCGGAATCCGCATGACCGTGGACATTGGTCCACACCACCTCTCCTTCCAGGTTGAGGACATGCTTCAACCCGGGAATGAGCACTTGGAGTTTGAGCTTGCTTTTGAGGGGGGCGGGCCGGGAGCACAAGACCAGGATGCCTTTTTCACTGAAATGATAGGCGGTTCCTCTTCGGGTCTCACTGTCCCACACAAAGGAGATGCGGCAGGGGTGCTTTTTGGAAGCTCCCTCTCCATCTTGAGAACGCTTTTCCTGGGGATCCATAACCCCTTACCCTATCTCAAGGTTGCATTGAAGCGCGACAAAACCCGCTTGACCAGCGTTGCATGCAACTCGTTCACTTCCTCGTCGGTGAGGCTGCGATCAGGTGCGCGATAGATGAAACGATAAGCCACACTTTTCTTTCCGCGGCCAAGCTGAGAGCTCTCGTAAATATCGAAGATTTCCACGTTTTCTAAGAGCGGCTCCCGGATGCTTTCCATGAAATCCAGGGGTGCCTGAACGGGCACGCCTTCATCCACCACCAGTGCCATATCCCTGCCGATGGAAGGATATTTCGGCAACGGAGAAAAGGGGCTTCTTTCTGCACGCAAGGCAAAAAGTTTATCGAAATCCATTTCAAAAAGATAAATGGGTTTCTTGAAATCGAAAGCTTCCCCCACCCTGGGATGCAGCCTGCCCAAAGCCCCGATCTTCTCGAGACCGCAATGGATGGTGGCCCCTTCACGAGGATGCAGGTAGGGGGGCAAATCTTTGGGCAGAAACTGAACATCTTTCACATTGAAAGTTTCCAATGCCACTTCCACAGCGCCTTTCACATCGGCAAAGTCCACCTCCTCTTCAGCGCCGTACAGGAGATGGGGGTTCCGCCTGCCCGTCATGAGTCCCGCCACATGATGAGGCTCATGGGGGAGAGCTTCCCCTTCCCTGGGCAGAAAAACCTTGCTGAGTTCGAAGACCCTGAGATTTTCATTGCGATGGCCCAGGTTGTGGAGAGCTGTCTGCAGAATTCCAGGAACCAGGCTGGTCCGCATGACGCCCTGGTCCTCGCTCAGAGGATTCATGACCCGGACAACGTTCAACCTTTCATCTTCGGGGTGAAAACCCAGTTTGACGAGAGAGCCGTGGGAAATGAACGCATAATTGATGACCTCAAAAAAACCGGCGGCCTTCAATGTTTCCCTGGTTTTCAGCCGAGCCTCCATGTGCGGGTCAACTCCAGCCCCAACCAGCTCAACCCTGGGATATGTGACGGGAACGCGGTCGTATCCAACAAGCCGGGCCACCTCCTCCATGAGGTCCACTTCCCTCGTGATGTCCGATCGAAAGGATGGGGGCTCCACTGTGAGAAGATCCTCGCTTTCCTGAGTCACCTTCATTTGGATGCTGGCGAGCACGTCGCCCATTTCTTCAATGGTGAGGCCTGTTCCCAGAAAAGCATTGGTACGCTTGACACGAAGGCTGAGACTGGGCACCGGAGCGGGAGTGGGATAGACATCGATACGCCCCCTGGCGATGCGGCCGCCTCCCAGTTCGGCCATGAGAAGGGCCGCCCGGTCCAGAGCGCGAAGCACTCCTTCGGGATCCACACCGCGCTCAAATCTGTAGCTGGACTCGGATCTCAATCCAATCTTTTTACCCGTTCTTCGAACACTCAGGGGTTGAAAGTAAGCGCTTTCGATGAGCACCCGGGTGGTTTTTTCCGTGATTTCCGAATCCAGACCGCCCATGATGCCCGCAATGGCAACGGGTCCCTTTCCGTCACAGATGAGCAGTGTGTCATCATGAAGTGTTCTTTCATTCCCGTCGAGGGTAACGAACCGCTCTCCCTGGCTCGCATTGCGGACAACGATGCGGTTTTCGCGCACCATGTCCAGGTCGAAGGCATGAAGAGGCTGTCCCAGTTCCATGAGGATGAAGTTGGTAACGTCCACAATGGAGTTGATGGAGCGCAAACCCACCGATTCAATTCGTTTGCGGAGCCAGTCAGGGGAGGGGCCGATTTTGATCCCTTCCACAACACGGGCCGCATAACGGGGACAGGCGATCTCATCTTCGATGGCCACGGAAGCGAGGCTGGAGATGTCAGGGCCCGTTTCCTGCAACCGTGAGTCGGGGTACTTCACTGAAGTTCCGCTGATGGCGGCCACTTCCCTGGCAATTCCCACAATGGAGAGGCAGTCCCCGCGGTTGGGTGTGATGCTCACCTCGATGATGGTGTCGTTCAGGTCCAGGGCATCCCCCAGGGGCGTTCCAGAAGGCAGGTCCGCGGGAAGCACCCATATGCCCTCTGAATCATTTCCCAGAGCCAGCTCACCCTGTGAACAGATCATGCCCTGGGAAAGTTCACCGCGAATGGCCGTTTCCCGGAGGGTGATGCCGTTGGCCAGCTGGGCTCCAACGAGGGCCAGGGCAACTTTTTGACCCGCCTGCACATTGGGCGCGCCACAAACCACGGAAAGATCCCGGGACCCGTCATGGACACGGCACAGCTTCAACCGCTCGGCACGGGGGTGGGAGACCACCTGCTCCACACGACCCACAACGACGTTTTTCAAGAAAGGATTCAGATCCCTGACCCCTTCCACCTCCAGCCCCACCATGGTGAGACGGTGGACGAGTTCATCCAGCGACAAGGAGAAATGGACATATTCCCGAAGCCAGTTCAAGCTGATGATCATGATAAAATCCCTCGTCTCCTTCTCTCAGGGAAATTTTGGACGCGAGCCACGG
>SLCH01000088.1 GCA_007125915.1 Syntrophobacteraceae bacterium | reverse complement strand
CTGATGAGCATGACCATGAAAAACACCCCTTCACGGGATGAAAGTTTGCCACACAAGAAACAAGACAGGCTGAAATCCTGAAAGTTTGATGATTAGGCAGTGGCAAACACCTGCAATCATTAGCCTTCATGGTTCAAGGACCTTAGGCGAAACCCTTCGAAGGTCCAGCCTGATAACCGCGTATTTTTACCATTTGCTGCCAAGCATGACAACATGGACTTTAACCATGGTTCCATTTAGGGTATGTGAGATGAAAAGCCGTTGCCGGCAGAGCGGGAAGGGGGGAGATGAGGGCCGTGCTCGCCGTTTTTCGTGAGCGAGAAATCAGTGGGGGGCCGGGCGAGGCTCCGGGATCCTTGTGAATCTTTACGCCGTGGTGAACTGCCCCGATGGCTCAAGCCGGGTGTTGCG
This sequence comes from Syntrophobacteraceae bacterium, assembly GCA_007125915.1. Lineage (GTDB taxonomy): Bacteria > Desulfobacterota > Syntrophobacteria > Syntrophobacterales > Syntrophobacteraceae > SLCH01. Next base: position 5,305 of record SLCH01000088.1, on the reverse strand, counting down.
TAAAAGGTGGAGGACTTTTGCCATGAAAGAGAGAGTGCGATGAATGGTCTCGATTGGGCTCTCGCAGCCATTGCCCTCTTTTGCCTTCTGAGGGGCATCATGAGGGGCGCCATCTCCCAGGTTTTTGGCATTGGGGGATTGATCGTGGGGTTTCTTGTGGCGGCTCACTACCACCAGGCCGTGGCAGGAGCTCTGGGCACATCCTTTCCCAATTTGAGCTCCGCGCCAGCCATCAGCTTTGCCCTGCTGTTTTTTTTGACCTGGTTCTGCCTGGGAGTCATGGGCTACATTCTCTCCAGCCTCCTCAAAAAAACCGGTTTGGGTTTTGTGGACCGAGCCTGGGGTGGAGCCGTTGGATTAGGAAAGGCATTGGTGCTGTCCATCGTCATCATTTCCGCCATGACCTTTTTTCTGCCAGGGGACAATGAACTCTTGCGCCATTCCAGTGTGACGCCTCACGTGCAGGAAGCGGCGGTCCTCCTGGTGAACATCACACCCCAATCGGTGCAGCAGGTTTTTCGAGAAAAGAAAAAGCAACTGGAACTTTACTGGTCTCAGAGACACAGAGATTCGAAGGGTCAACCAGAGAATATTTCGTCATCTTCACAGCGAGAGGCGCTCAACAGGCCATGAAAATCAACGAGGGGGACAAGTGGCAAAAGGTTCGACACATTTGGGACATCATTCACCAGCTGAGGGGGGAGTCGGGATGTCCCTGGGATCGCAAGCAAACCCCTGAAAGCCTTCAGACTTACCTTCTCGAGGAGTCCCACGAAACCGCTGCGGCCATTCGAGGGGGGCGGCACGAGGAAGTGTGTGAAGAGCTTGGGGATCTGCTGTTCATGGTTCTTTTTCTCATCTATTTGTACGACGAGACGGACCGTTTTGGGCTGGAGGAGGTTTGCGACCGCATTTGTGAAAAAATGATTCGGCGGCATCCCCATGTTTTTGGCAATCTGTCCGTGGAATCCACCCGGGAGGTGGGGGAAAACTGGGAGAAGATAAAGGCCGGTGAAAAGAAATCAGGGAAAAGCGGTCTCGATTCCATTCCGGCCTCTCTGCCCGCCCTCCTGAGGGCGCACCGCATGGTCTCACGGCTCAAAGGGGGAGCGAAGGGCCCCTGGGAGGACGTGCCCGCCAGGGCTCGACAATTGTCGGCCAAAAGTGAGGAGCTTGCACGACTCGTGGAGAATGGGAAAGAGGTGAAGTCTGAAGCCATTGGGGACCTGCTTCTTGAACTGGTCAACGTGGCACGGGTGAAAGGTTTGCGCGCGGAGGACTGCCTTCACAAGCGCCTCATGAACTGGAATGAACGGGCGGATGGCCATGAAGATGAGTGATTCCCCCGTTGTGGAAAGAATTCGAAGGGCCAAAGAAATTTATAGAGAGCATGGAGCCGCCCTCCTCGAGGCGCCTTCCATTGCCCCGGTGCTGGATCGCTACAGGGATCTCATTGGGCAGACTCAGAGCGCCATGCATCGTTTCGGGGTGGTGTCCGGCTGCACCCGGTGTGCTCAGGAAGATCATGGGAGCTGTTGTTTTGAGGGGATAGAAGACGGTTACGGCATCTCTCTTCTTCTTGTAAATCTGCTCATGGGGTGTGACATTCCCGAAGAGAAAGAGATTCCTGGAAGCTGTCTTTTTGTGGGTGGTGAAGGGTGCAAGCTGAGGGCTAGGTTCTACTTCTGCCTCCACTATCTTTGCCCCCGGCTGCGGGAAGCTCTCGGGGGAGACGGGTCGAAAAAGCTCCTTCAGATTCTTGGCAAGGAGCTTCAAGGGGGATGGGAAATCGAGATGGAGGTTCTCCGCTGGCTGAGGACTCAAGAGGTTTCCGTCCATGTTCAGCCGTCGTGAAGGCAACTGACGACCGCTCAAGGCCAGCGGCTGCCTTTGTCCGCAGGTTCGCAAGGGTCGCGGGATGGGCCCTTCTTTTTTCCGCCTGCCTGATGATTGCCGTGATTTCCCTGCTGCGCTTCCTGCCCCCTCCCACCAGCGCCTTCATGGTCCAGAGGCACCTGCAGGGCCTTGTGCGGGCAGACACCGCTGTGCCCATTCATTACCAGTGGGTCGACTGGAAAGACATTTCGCCGCATATGGCGCTGGCGGTGGTCGCTTCGGAGGATCAAAAGTTTCCCTTTCATCGCGGGTTTGATTTTCAGTCCATCAAGGAAGCCTGGGAGGAGAGGCACACCAGGGGAAGGCTTCGAGGGGCCAGCACCATCACACAGCAGACATCCAAGAACCTCTTTTTGTGGGAGGGGAAAAGTTATGTTCGCAAAGGGCTGGAGGCCTGCATCACCGTGGTGATGGAAGCTTTCTGGCCTAAAAGGCGCATTCTGGAAGTGTACCTCAATGTTGCGGAATTTGGAGATGGCATTTATGGGGTGCATTCCGCTGCGCAAATCTTTTTTGGAAAAACCCCCTCCCAGCTGACCAGGCATGAAGCAGCCCTGCTGGCGGCAGTGCTTCCTCATCCCAAAAGGTACAGTGTGAAAGCCCCTTCCGACTATGTTCTTCGAAGATCGGGACACATTCAAAGACAAATGGACAATCTGGGCAGGTTTTACTTGAAAGACCTTTAGGGCAGCCTGGGAAAAGGGGTTTTTTCCCGTAAGGGGTGGAGAGTGTTCGTGCCATTTTTCCCTTTTCTTTGAAAGGGCCGGCGTTTTCAATTATATTATTAAAATTTTCACAATCCCTTGCCACGGAGCCGGTCGAAGGAAAGGGAGGCGAACCCTGAAATGACAGGCGAAAAAATCGCTGCAAAAAGGTGACGACATGGGTGGTTTGTTTGGCGTGGTATCCCGGGATGACTGTGTTTTCGATGTTTTCTATGGAACGGATTATCATTCCCACCTGGGAACACGGCGTGGGGGCATGGCGGTCCAGAACTCAAAGGGCATTCAGCGCTCCATCCACAATATCGAAAACAGTTATTTTCGAACAAAATTTGAATGCGAATTGTCGACTTTTCATGGGAACAAAGGAATCGGGGTCATCAGCGACACCGATCCCCAGCCCCTCATCGTGGGGTCCCACATGGGAACCTTCGGGATGGTCACAGTGGGAAAGATCACCAATCTGGATGAGCTGGTTCAGGAGGCTTTCCAAAGAGGCCACTATTTCAGCGACACCAGCGGCGGGAGCATCAATCCTACGGAAGTTGCGGCCATGCTCATCTGCCGCGAGAGCAACTTTGAGGACGGCATTCGCCACGCTCAAAAGGCCATTCAGGGGTCGTGCTCCATGCTGGTGCTGACCCGTGAAGGCATCTATGCGGCTCGAGACCGCCTGGGGCGGACTCCCCTTGTTATCGGGCGCCGTGACAGGGCGCTGGCTGTCAGCTCCGAATCCTGCGCCTTCCCCAACCTGGGGTATCGAACGGAGTGCTTCCTGGGCCCTGGTGAAGTGGTGTTCCTGGATGCGGACGGATGGGAGCAGCGATTGAGGCCCGGGCCGAAGATGCAGGTCTGCGCTTTCCTGTGGGTTTATTATGGCTTTCCCGCTTCCGATTACGAAGGGATCAACGTGGAGTGCGTCCGCAACGCCTGTGGTGTGGCCCTGGCCCGTCATGATCATGTTTCCGTGGACCACGTGGCGGGCATTCCCGATTCGGGAATCGGCCATGCCATCGGCTATGCCAACGCAAGAAAGATTCCTTATCGCCGCCCCTTCGTGAAGTACACTCCCACCTGGCCCCGCAGCTTCATGCCCCAAAGTCAGAAGCTCCGGGAACTGGTGGCCCGGATGAAGCTCATTCCCGTGCGCCAGCTCATTGAGGACAAAAGCCTGCTCTTTTGTGAAGATTCCATCGTACGAGGCACCCAGCTCAAAGACAATATTCAGATACTGTTCGATTACGGTGTGAAGGAAGTTCACATGCGTGCCGCCTGCCCTCCCTTGCTCTACCCATGTGAATTTCTGAACTTTTCATCATCCAGGTCCACCTTGGATCTCATCGGCCGCAAAGTCATTCGAGATCTGGAAGGGGATGGACAAGTGGACGTGAATCCTTATGCTCAATCAGGATCTGAAAAGTATGAAGCCATGATCGAAGGGGTTCGCAGCCGCTTGGGGCTCACCTCTCTGAAATATCAGCGCCTCCAGGACCTGGTGGCGTCCATTGGACTGCCCGGGGAGCGGCTGTGCACTCATTGCTGGGATGGTTCCAGCTATTATTGAGGACCTGGTTGCCCACATTTCTCAACACACGTGGCGGAAGAAAGGTTTGAGACCGATGAAAAGCAAAGCCAGAGCAATGGTCATGGGGTCTTTTGCCGGGGACGCTCTCGCACTGGGCGTCCACTGGATCTATGACACCTGGGCCATCGAAATGAATTTTGGGCGTGTGGAGCGTTTCGTCAAGCCCCGCCAGGAATCCTACCATGCTGCCAGGGAGCTGGGGGACTTCACGCACTATGGAGACCAGGCGCTGGTTCTCCTGGAGTCTCTCGCAGACTCCAGGGGGTTTTCCCAGGATGACTTCGCAGAAAAATGGAAGGGGCTCTTGGGTCAATACAGGGGATACCTGGACAAGGCCACGAAAACGACCCTTGAGAACTTTGCCCTGGGAAAAAACCCCAGAGAGTCCGGTTCCTCCTCCACGGAGCTGGGAGGTGCATCGAGAATCGCTCCCCTTGTCTTTTTCTTTGAAAATGATCCGGAAGCACTGGTGAAAACTGTTCGCGCCCAGACGGCCATGACTCACCATACGCCTCAGGTGATGGACATTGCCGAATTCTTCGCACGAGTGGCCCATGGGGTTCTGGAAGGCAATGGCCCTGTGGAAGTCATGAAACATGTGGCAGAAGAGTTTTTCGGCTCCAGCCCCCTGGCGGAACTGGTGGATGAAGGCCTGGATCTGGCAGCGCAGAAGTCTCGAAACGCCATATTGGATCTGGGCCAGCACTGTGCCAGCGATGCGGCATTTCCATCATCGGTGCAGCTCATTGCCCGTTATGAAAAGAATCTGCGGGAAGGGCTCATAGAGAACGTCATGGCGGGAGGAGACTCGGCGGCCCGGGGGCTTGTGGTGGGCATGATCCTGGGTGCTCACCTGGGGATGGAAAGCATCCCCGGGGAGTGGATGAGCGAGATGCGAGAGGTGGAGAAGATCAACGGGCTGCTCAATGCACTGGAAAGTTTTAGAAGTTGACAGGCGCATGGCCTTTTTTTCTTTTGCTGGCCAACCTTCACGATTTCCTCTCCCAGTTCAGGCAATCCACGACACCATGGCAGCGGCACGCAGTGGCAATGAGGTAACACCCCGGTGCCTGTCCTGTTTGAGTCAAAAGATTCTCCAGCG
>SLCH01000144.1 GCA_007125915.1 Syntrophobacteraceae bacterium | reverse complement strand
GCCATGAGGGGAAAGCAATTGCGGTAGTTGTGGTAGAGGATATAAAAGTGCTCGGGGAAACCGGTGCCCGTGAAGTGTTTTTCTTCCCATGAACCATCGGGCTGCTGGGTCCGCAAAAGATAATCGATTCCCTTTTGCACCTCGAAACTGTGCTCTTCCCCGCAGGCGAGCAGTCCCATGAGGGCCCAGGCCGTCTGGGATGCGGTGCTCTCCCCTTTTCCCCGGAGTGAACAGTCCGTGTAAGACTCGCACGTTTCACCCCAGCCCCCGTCATCATTCTGATGTTTTTTCAGCCAGCGGACCGCCGCTTGAATGTAAGGGGCTTTCGGGTCTTCGCCCATGGAGATCAGACCTTTCAAAACGGACCAGGTGCCGTAGATGTAGTTCACCCCCCAGCGTCCCCACCAGCTGCCGTCCTTTTCCTGAAGACGACGTATGAAGCGAATGCCCCTTTGAGCCACGGAATGGGACCGGGAAAAACCATACAATCCCATTGCTTCCAGGACCCTTCCGCTCACATCGGCGGTGGGATTGTCCACCATGGCCTCATGATCGGCAAAAGGGATTCGGTTGAGAATGGTCATGGTGTTGTCACGGTCGAAAGCGGCCCACCCCCCGTTGCTGCTCTGCATGCTGATGCACCAGTCCATGCCCCTTTTTTTGGCGCATTCCAGAGCGTCGTCACTGCCACACTGCAAGCGGTGCAGAGTCATCAGCACCACGGCCGAATCGTCCACGTCGGGGTACTTGTTGTTCACAAACTCAAAGGCCCAGCCACCGGGAAGACAGCAATTCTTGACCTGCCAGTCGCCTCCCTCGGTGATCTGCTTTTCAAGGAGCCACCGGGCAGCCTTCTGCAGACCGGGATGTTCCGCGGGCACACCCGCATCTTTCAGAGCCAGGGCCGTGAGGGCCGTATCCCACACGGGGGAAATGCAGGACTGCATGCGCAGTCCGCATTGATCTTCATGACAAAAGTCGTCGATGGCTTTCAGACCCTTTTGCATGGCAGGGTGGTCCAATTCATATCCCAGGTAGTGCAGGGCCAGCAGGGAATAAAACATGGGGGGCTGAATGCCTCCCCAGTCGCCGCTTTCCTCCTGGTGATCCAGGATCCAGTCCTCCGCAGCCTGGATGGCCCGGCGGCGCATGGAAGGAAACGGGTTCACTTCGTCATAGAGCTTGGCAACGCGGTCAAAAAGATAAAAGAGCTTGTGGGTTTTTGATGGAAAAGTCCTGGGCTCTCCCCCGTTTCGATCTTTCAGATACAGTTCGTGGATGGATTTTTCCGGGGGAAGCTCCATGGCTGGTCTTATGGTCATGACGATGGAAAGAGGAACGATGGTTCCCCGGGCCCAGCTGGAAAATTCATAGATGTTGAAATAAGCGCCGGGCGGAAGAAGAACCAGTTCCACGGGCATGGATGGGATTTCATTCCAGTCGTATTGACCGAAAAGGGCCAGCCAGATTTTGGTGAAGACCCTGGAGGTCTCCACCCCTCCCCGGGAAAGAATCCACTCCCGGGCTTTTCGCATGGGTTCCGATTGAGGATCCTGCCCTGCAAGCTTCAGGGCGAAATAAGCCTCCACGGTGACGCTGATATCCCCCTTGTCACCGTAATAGAGCTCCCAGTGGCCCTCGTCTCTCTGCTCGCTGAGCAGGTACTTGGCCACAGCCTGCTCCGTTGCCCCGTCACTGATCCCCAGGAGATGCAGGAGCATCACGTGTTCACTGCAGATGGTCACATTGGATTGCAATTCTTCCCACCAGTAACCCTCGGGATGCTGGATGCGAAAATACCTCTGGCACGACCTTTCTATGGCCTCTCGAACAGCCTGAAATTCATCCTCCTTGAGAAGCTCCATTTTCCATTGCTCGGGGCGGTCTCCGCCACGGTCATCAGGGGCAGATTCCCTCCCCTCCCCATGGCAGGAGCGAAGGGAGTCTCCTGGGGATTCGCGATCTTCCCAATAATATTCCCTTGCGGCCACTTCACCCGCACCGCGCATCTTGTTGCTCACTGGGTTCATTTTTCAACATCCGTGAAGATGGCTTCCAATCAAATGGAACTGAATGCCGCCATATGGACAAACCCGTGATCCACGCCAAAGCAGCAACGCCCCCTCGAGACATGCCACACATTGAACTGATAAAGCTTTCAACTTATGGCGTTACGGGTAACGCCCACTATTCTGCATTACAGGCAGATAGCAGAATTCTTTATAGCATAAATGAGATTTTCTCAAGAATTATGAAAAGAACTTCTTCCACGATGTTCAACAAAGGCGCATGTACAGGCCCCCTTTCTTTCCCCTTTCCATATTTATGGTGGAGGGTTACAAAAGACACGGCTCGAAAATTTATTCTCAATTATATTATAAAATTCGCTGACATCAAACCACCGATACAGTTCACCGGGAGGAAGAAGGTGCTTTGGGAAGGGCCCTGCGCGAAGTTTCAAGAAGCATTGCACCAAAAATATGAAATCATACAGACGTCCCTTCTGCATTGGTTCGAGAATCACCAGAGGCTTCTGCCCTGGCGTGAAAGCCACTCTCCCTACGAGGTCTGGATTTCGGAAATCATGCTGCAGCAGACGCAGGTGAAAACCGTTTTGCCCTATTACCTGAGATGGATGCAAAGATTCCCCGGCATTGCCTCCGTTGCACAAGCTTCGGAAGAGGAACTCCTCAAACTGTGGGAAGGACTGGGCTACTATTCAAGGGTGAGAAATATCCACAAGGCGGCCCGGGTGATCATGGATGAGCACGGGGGAGAGTTCCCCGGAAACCCTGAAGCCGTCCGCGCTTTGCCGGGAATCGGCCCTTACACGGCGGGGGCCGTCATGAGCCTGGCCTTCAATGAGCCCCACGCCATCGTGGACGGCAACGTGGAAAGGGTCGTGGCCCGGCTGTTCAACCTGGACAAACCGGTGAAGAGCGGGGAGGGCCGCAGTTTCATCTGGAAAACAGCTCGAGAGTACATTCCTCACGGAAAAGCGAGGGACTTCAACCAGGCCGTCATGGAACTGGGAGCTATGGTGTGCCTGCCCCGAAAACCCCTGTGTGTGTCATGCCCTTTGACCGTGTGCTGCGAGAGCCACCAGCTGGGCCTGGTGGATCAAAGGCCCGTGAAGGGACCCGGGAGAGTGATCACTCCTCTGGGCGTCTCCATCGGCCTGCTTTTGAAAGGAGACAGGGTTTTCATTCAGAAGCGCTCTCCCCACGGATTGATGCCCCACCTCTGGGAATTTCCGGGGGGCAAAATTCAAAAGGGTGAAAGCCCCGAAAGGGCCTTGGTGCGGGAATTTCAGGAGGAATTGGAAGTGAGCGTTCACAATCTCCATAAAATAGGGGTCATACGTCACAGCTACACATCCTTTCGCGTGACACTGCACGCCTTCTTCTGTGAGCTTCGCCATCCCCATGAGCATCCCGCCTTGAAAAGTGCCGTCAAAGGTCTGTGGGTTTCCCGGGAGGACCTGAAAAATTACCCTTTCCCCGCTGCCAACCGCAAACTCATTGACAGGCTTTGAAACAACTTTGACCTTGTGCCCCCGGGGGCCCGCCATTAAGATGAAGGGGTTTTTATTCAGGGTGAAAAGCTTAAATGAACAGCATTGAGCTTTGAGCGCTCCCCATGTAACGCCACCAGGAAAGTCAATGCCATGATTTTTTTCACCAGAAAAGTCTTCGCCCTTTTGTTCGCCCTGCTCGTCTTCAACGGCTGCGCCTCACTGCAAACCAGGCAGCCCCAGGACTTCTGGGCAAGGCTCGACGGAATCAGGCAGGGCGACATCATCGACACGCGCACAGGGAAAGCCGTGGGCTTTCAAAGTTTCATTGAGCAGGCGTCCAAAGCCCGCATCGTTTATGTGGGTGAAGTGCACACCAGGCGGGAAGATCATGAAGTGCAGCTCAAAGTTCTGCGGGGGCTCCATGCTGCCGGGCCCGTGGTGCTTGCCATGGAAATGTTCCCGCGCGAGAAACAGCCTGTCTTGGATCGTTTTTCCAGGGGTGAATTGACGGAGCAGCAGTTCCTCGAGGAAGTGGACTGGGAAAATGTGTGGGGGTATCCTTTTGAGCTTTACAGGGACATTCTCTTTTTCGCACGGGACAGGGGAATTCCCATCCTTGCCCTCAATGCCCCGCCGGAGGTGGTGCGGAAGATCGGCAGGGAAGGCCTCAGTTCCCTCACCCGGGAGGAAAAGGAGCGCATTGCCCAGGATTTGCGTTTGCACAACTCCCCCTACAGAGAGATCATGAAAGACCGCTTCGAGCAGCATGTTCGGGGAAACATCAAGAGCTTCGACACCTTTTACGAGGCGCAGCTCACCTGGGAGGAAACCATGGCTGAAACCCTCGCCCAGGCTTTGAACCGGTACGCCCCCAATGTGACCATCGTGGCACTCATTGGCAAAGGCCACATGAGTCATGGACTGGGGGTTCCCAAATGGGTGGCGTCCCTCGTTCCCCATGCCCACATCACCGTGACCCCTGTTCCCATGAATTATCCCCACTCGGTGGTGGACCCCGACCTGGGAAATTATGTGTGGATCACCGAGGCAGTGGTCACCCGGCATCGAGGGCGCCTGGGCATCATGATCCTGCCCATTGAAGAGCAGGAGGGTGTGAGAGTCATGAGCGTCTCCCCGGGCAGTGCCGCCCAGAGAGCGGGACTTCAGGCGGGGGACGTGATTCTGCGCATCGATGATAAAACGGTCAGAACTTTTGAGGACATGCATGGTGAGTTGCAGAAGCAAAGAAGGACGCACCGGTTCCTTCTGCTTCGGGGAAACGAGGAGATTGCCATCACTGTGGAAATGGAATAGACTGGAAACTGGTTTTTTAAAAAGCTCATTTCCATTAACCCATAAATATAACAACAGTTTAAACATTGATAGTGAAGGTGTGTTTGAAATAATGAAGATTCAAAAAACGAACCCAGATTATTCAGAAAGCGAACTCACCTGGGCAAGTTTCTGCCATTTCAGTGCACTCCTGGGACTGATATGGTGGGCCCCCATTTTCTTCTCCAACTGGATGCCCGTGGGCCACCTCATAGGACCCCTGGCGGTGTGGATCGTCAAAAGAAGCAGTTCTCCTTTTGTGAACGCCAACGGCAAGGAAGCTCTTCAATTTCAGGTGGCCATCACACTCTATGCTGTCATTCTGAGTTTCCTTCCCTTTGAATTCATTTCCACATATTCGGTGACGGCTCTGGTGATTCTCAGTGCCTTCTTCGCGGTGAAAGCCGGGGTTCACGTGAGCAAGGGAAATGCCTACCGCTATCCCCTGGTGCCCTGGCGTTTTCTTCAGTGAAACCTTAATTTCCGTCCTTTTCTTCCTCAAAATTCAGATCACCATTTGATTCCTGAGGCTTTTGACAGAAGCCAGGGGCTCGCTGCCTTCCAGGTTGCTGTTTCAAGCTTTTTCTCCTGAATCAAAGGGCCTTCACCGGAACAAAAGCCTCACTTTACCCGCATAAAAGCCCCTTCACGTCATTCCCGCGGAGTCGGGAATCCCGTCTTTTCAGGACCCTCTGGACCCCCGCCTTCACGGGGGTGACGGGACAGGGCCATACACAATCGGTCAAATCAACAGCATTGACCCCGTCTCCACATTCACCCCGCCTTGAAAAAGATCACAGGTCAGGAAAACACACGGTCCATCAAATCAGCAGCATTGATTGCTGCCTTTCGGGCCATTCTGCCCGGCAAGAAAGAATACTTT
>SLCH01000179.1 GCA_007125915.1 Syntrophobacteraceae bacterium | reverse complement strand
GGCGGGGGTCCAGAGTACCCTGAAAAACTGGATTCCCGCCTCCGCGGAAATGACGGGAAGGGGCTTTGATTCAGGGTGAAAGAACTTAAGTCAATCAACAGGATTGGCCGCAGCCGGCAATGAAAGCATTGGCCGGAGCGGGTCTTCGGGGGCTTCTTTTTTCTGGTGATTTTTCTCTTTTTGAAAGGGTGAACTTATGGATCGCCTGGTTGATATGTTCCTGACGAATCTCGCATCGGAGAGAGGCTTGAGCCGGAATACCATCATGGCCTACAGCTCGGACCTGGAGGAATTTTGCCGTTTCCTCCAAGGCAGGGGCATTCACGATTTGTCCGCAGTGAGCCGGGATCTTATTCTCCAATACCTGGAATGGCTCGCACCGAGGATTTCAGCACGAAGCTGCGGCAGGCGGCTGGCAACCATCCGAAGTTTTTATAAATTTCTTCAGCGGTCTTTCATGGTTGAAAACAATCCCGCTTCTCGAATAGGGTTTCCCAAGGTTCTGGTCCCCCTGCCCAAGGTTCTGAGTGCGTCACAGGTGACAGCCCTTCTGGAATCTCCCAACACCCAGATTCCACTGGGCCAGAGGGACAAGGCCATGCTGGAACTCCTGTATGCAGCGGGACTCAGGGTGAGCGAACTCACCGAACTGGAACTGTCGCAGGTCCACCTGGATATGGGTTGCCTGGTGGTGCGGGGCAAAGGGGACAAGGAGAGACTGGTTCCCATTGGGGAATGGGCCACCAGGGCCTTGCAGGAGTATATGGAACACGGCCGCCGTGTCCTCGATGGAGGAGGCCAATGCCGAAAAGTTTTCCTCAATCGTGATGGCAAAAAGCTTTCACGTCAGGGTGTTTGGAAGATCCTCAAGCACTATGCTCTGAAAGTGGGCATCGATGTGGGTCTGACACCCCACATGCTGCGGCATTCTTTTGCAACGCACCTTCTGGAAAATGGAGTGGACCTGAGATCCCTGCAGGCTATGCTCGGCCATGCGGACATTTCCACCACTCAGATCTACACACACGTGGCCAAGGCAAGGCTGAAGGAAATCCATGAGAGATATCATCCCCGCCCTTAGAGCCTCCCAGAAGGGAGTCCACTCTTTTTGCCGGAAAACACACAGACTGCGCAGGAATTGATTCATGGAAGTGATCACCACTCACGTCAACGCCGACTTTGATGCCATGGCATCCATGGTGGCGGCCAAGAGGCTTTATCCCGATGCGCTGCTGGTGTTTTCCGGTTCCCAGGAAAGAAGCCTGCGTGAATTCTTCATCAAATCGACTCTCTATCTCTATAATTTCAGGCGCCTGAGAGACATTGACATTGAGGACGTGAGCCGGCTCATCCTGGTGGATACCCGGCAGGCTTCCCGCATCGCCAAGTTTGAACAGATCGTGAACCGCAGCGATGTGGAAGTTCATATTTATGACCACCATCCCGATTCTCCCGATGACATTTCCGGCGACCAGGAAATCGTCAGGCCCGTGGGAGCAACGGTCACCATACTCACGCAACTCATTCGGGAACGCGGCATTGAGATCACCCCCGAAGAAGCGACCATCATGTCCCTTGGAATTTTTGAAGACACCGGTTCTTTCACCTTCAATTCCACCACGGCCGAGGATTTTGAGGCTGCCGCATACCTGAGGCGTTCAGGTGCTGATCTCAACGTGGTGTCCGACATGGTCACCCAGGAGCTGACGGCTGAACAGGTCAGCCTTCTCAATGAGCTCCTCCACTCGGCGCAGAATTTCAATGTGAACGGCATCGAAATCTGCATCGCCACCGTTTCCGTGGACAACTACGTGGGCGATTTTGCGCTCCTTGTGCATAAGCTCAAAGACATCAACAACCTGGACGTCGTCTTCGCCCTCGCACGCATGGAAGACCGCATCTACCTGGTGGCTCGAAGCCGCATGCCTCATGTGAATGCCGGCGCCATAGCGAGGCAGTTCGGAGGAGGCGGACACGCCACCGCCGCTTCCGCAACCATCAGGGATCTCACCCTCATCCAGGTGGAAGAGCGGCTGAGGGAAATCCTCAGCACCACGGTCAAAGTCTTTCCCACAGCGGGAGAACTCATGAGCAGCCCTGTGGTGTTTGCCCATGTGGCCATGCCCATCCATGAAGCGGAGCAGATCATGGTGCGCTACAACATCAACTCCATGCCCGTGCTCCAGGGGGGGGAGCTGGCGGGGCTCATCACGAGGCAGGTGCTGGAAAAAGCCATCTACCACAAGCTTGAGGGACAGGCAGTGGGTGAGTTCATGACTTCCGATTTCAGCGTGGTGCAGCCCGATGCGGGTTTGCTGGAAATACAGACTTACCTGGTGGAACACCAGCAGCGGATTCTGCCCGTGGTGGAAGGGGACAGGGTCCTGGGAGTTATCACCCGCAAAGACCTTCTGAACTTTCTGGTGAACGATCAAGATGCGCGCAAAGACACTCATTTTCAGGAAATGGGAAATTCACGATGGCCCAAGCGGAAAAACATTTCCGGCATTGTAAGGGAGCAGCTGGAGGAGGGCATTCTGGATGTTCTCAAAGACATGGGAAGCTTTGCACAGCTGATGGGGTTCAAGGCCTACGTCATTGGCGGATTTGTGCGTGACCTTCTTCTGCGCCGTCCCAACCTGGACATTGACATTGTCATTGAAGGAGACGGCCTCGAATTTGCCAAAGCTTACGCGGAACAGAGGGGGATCAGGGCCAGGTGCCACAGGAAATTCAATACGGCCGTGCTCGTTTTTTCCGAGAGGCTCAAGGTTGACGTGGCCTCCGCACGTTTTGAGTATTACCAGCACCCCGGAGCATTGCCCGTGGTGGAAGCCAGTTCCCTTCGAATGGATCTCTACCGCAGAGACTTCACCATCAACACCCTCGCTCTGAGCATCAATCCCGGCGACTTTGGCCATCTCATCGACTTTTTCGGCGGACAGAGGGACATCAAGGAAAAGACCATTCGAGTGCTGCACAACCTCAGCTTCGTGGAAGATCCCACCCGCATCATGCGTGCCATACGTTTCGAGCAGCGTTTTGGCTTTCGCATCGGCAAGCAGACGGCAAACCTCATGCGTGGTGCCGTGAAGATGGGCCTGGTTCACAAGCTTGGCGGCAAGAGGTTTTTTCACGAGATCCAGCTGATCCTCATGGAAGAAAATCCCCTGCCGGCCCTGCAGCGCATGGCCGAATATGGAGTCCTTTCCGTCCTGTCCAGCAATCTCCAGATCGACTCGAAGCGACGCGATCTCTTCATTTCCATTGGGAATGTGATCTCCTGGTATCGCCTCAGCTTTCTCGATGAGCCCCTCGAAACCTGGAGGGTCTACGCCCTTGGGCTGTTTTGTGATCTGCCCAGGGATGACCTGGACAGCATTTGGGAGAGGCTCGACTTTCCACCCACCCAGAGCCGCCGCATGCTGTGGACCTTCAGGCGTGTGGACAAGCTCCTGAGGGGGTTTTTCCAGTTGCCCGATCATCGGCCCAGTGATATCTATCGGGCCTTGCAAGAATTCAATCCCGAAGAAATCCTCTTCATCATGGCCAAGGCTCCCGGTGAAAAGGTGCGAAGAGCCATCAGTCATTACCTGCATCGGTACCGAAATGTGCGAACGGAACTTCGGGGAAGAGATCTCAAGGCCATGGGTGTTCCCCCGGGCCCCATATACCGAACCCTCCTGGACCAGTTGCTGGACGCACAGCTCAATGGGGAAGTGAAGAGCCGGCAGGAGGAACTCGCCCTGCTTTTCAGATCCCATCCGGAGCTTTTCAAAGAGGAGAAAGACGCTGCCCAACGAGGTGCAATGGGGTCGTCATGAGACGGATGTGGCGGGGTTGGCCATAAAGGAAATGGATATGCCACTGAGGTTTGCATCGTGAGCGGTTTTCTGGCCAACGTGCTGCTCTACGCCGTTCCCCTTCTCATGGGCGTGATCGCCCACGAAGTGGCGCATGGCTGGACTGCCGAGAGATGCGGCGACCCCACCGCCCGTGAGCGGGGGAGGATCACTCTCAATCCCGCAGTGCACGTGGATCCCGTTGGCACCGTTGTTCTGCCTCTTTTGCTTCTCGTGGCCCAGTCCCCCTTTCTCTTTGGCTGGGCGAAACCCGTTCCCGTCAACATGTCCAAATTACGGGGGGGCCGCAGGGACATGGCCCTGGTCTCCCTTTCGGGCCCTCTCGCCAACCTGTTTCTCGCTCTCGCGAGCGCCCTGGTCTACCATCTCATCCTTTGGGGCACGCGCAGCGGGTGGTTTGCGGAAGGGACTCTCATGAGCTTTGTGGTGGAGCCCCTTTTTTACATGGCATATTATTCCGTTCGGTTCAATCTGGTGCTGATGATGGTGAACCTGTTGCCCATTCCGCCACTGGACGGCGGCCACTTTCTCATGGGGATCCTGCCTTCGCCCTTGTCCGCCAGGCTGGGGAAGATAGAACCCTATGGGATTCTTGTTCTGCTCCTTCTGCTCGCTTCCGGAGCGTGGGGATTTGTGTTTGCTCCCACCTTCAGGGTGCTCATGGGGTTGCTCGGCATGTGATCATCTGCCGGGCACACCGACGATGCGGGCTGGAGAAGGGGTGATGGGTTTTCAAAAGGGAGGGAAGGACAGCCGGTTCACGAATCCGTGTGGTTCATGAGCGGACATTGACGGGCAGGCCAGTGGGGTCAAAGTCCGGTTTTTAATTGGCCTCATGGGAATGAAACTTTTTCAGCAGTGTTGACCTATGTGGGGTCTGATGGTGTTTTCACGAGGAGAGAGGGAGAAAATGACAGCCAAGAAACGCATTTTGAGTGGTATGCGGCCAACGGGACGCCTGCATCTCGGGAACCTGCACGGAGCTCTTGATAACTGGATTCAGCTGCAGGAGCAGTACGAATGCTTCTTCTTTGTGGCGGACTGGCACGCTTTGACCACTGACTATGCGAGTCCCGGACAGATTCGCCAAAACACCTGGGACATGGTCCTGGATTGGCTGGCTGCCGGTTTGGATCCGGAAAAGAGCACCCTGTTCGTTCAGTCGGATGTGAAGGAGCATGCGGAGCTGTATCTCCTCCTTGGCATGATCACGCCGTTGGCCTGGCTGGAGCGCAACCCCACCTACAAGGACCAGCAGCAGCAGTTGGAGGTGAAAGATCTTTCCACCTATGGTTTTCTGGGCTATCCCGTTTTGCAGGCTGCGGATATTATTATTTACCGGGCCAATGGCGTCCCTGTGGGCAAGGACCAGCTGCCCCATGTGGAGCTGACCCGTGAAATCTCGCGGCGATTCAACTTCATGTATGAAAAGGAAGTCTTCCCCGTACCCGATCCTCTTCTCACGGATGTTCCCGTGCTGCCGGGACTGGATGGCCGGAAAATGAGCAAGAGCTACGGAAACTGTATCTACATCACGGAAGCTGAGGGGACCATTCAGGAGAAAATCCTCAAAATGATGACCGATCCCGCAAGGGTTCGAAGAAGGGATGCGGGTGATCCCGAAAAGTGCCCTGTGTTCGATTACCACAAGCTTTATTCTTCTCAGGATGAGATTGAGCATGTGGCTGACGGTTGCCGCACGGCCGGAATAGGATGCGTGGACTGTAAAAAGATTCTCATCGGAAATATTCTGACCAGGCTGGCACCCCTGCGCGAAAAGCGCCTGCACCTGGAAAGCAACCCGGAAAAAGTGAAGGAAGCCATTCGGAAGGGCAATGAAAGGGCCTCAAAGGAAGTGCGCACAACCATGGAAGAGGTGAGGGCAGCCGTGGGCCTGGGCCATTCCATGTTTCAGCCGTGATTGTTGCTGGCTGGTGGAAGGATCATGGGTTCGGTATTCGTTCCATTGAATGGGAGTTTCAGGCGGTGAACATGCCCGAATCTCTACGCCTTCAAAAGGCCATCGCTCAGGCAGGGCTTGCGTCCAGAAGAGCGGCGGAAGGACTCATTCGACAGGGCCGTGTTCAGGTCAATGACCAGTTGGTGACCACTCCCGGCCACTGCATCGATCCCCGAAAGGACGTGGTGAAGGTCGACGGGAAGCCCATCGGGGTGAAGGAGAAGAAAGTCTGCATTCTCCTTTACAAGCCTCGGCTGTGCATCACCTCCGCCAGGGATCCTCAGGGGCGCAAGACGGTCTTTCACTATGTCCAGAGAAGGGATGTGAGGCTTTTCCCCGTGGGAAGACTCGATTATGATGCAGAAGGTTTGCTGCTGCTGACCAATGATGGGGAACTTGCCAATCGTTTGCAGCACCCCCGCTATGGAGTTTCAAAAACCTACGAGGTGAAAGTGGAAGGTCATCCCTCACCCCAGGCCCTGATGCAGCTTCAGAAGGGAGTGGCACTGGAAGAGGGGACCACCGCCCCGGTCAATGTGACCGTGCTGCGTGAGCTGCCGGGGGCAGTGTGGCTTCGCATGGTTTTGCACCAGGGATGGAACCGTCAGATCAAGCGAATGGGGGAAGCCGTGGGCCACCCTGTTTTGAGGATCAAACGGGTGAAATATGGGCCCCTGACCCTGGGAAGACTCTCTCCCGGGGAGCATCGGGAGCTCAGTGACCGGGAAGTGGGGCTTCTGAAAAGAGTTGCGGGCATAACACAGAAGGAATTGGAAGGGCGATGAGCAGAATTCGCAGAAATTACCCCTATTCCATCAATGATTCCATTTTGCGCAAAGGAAGTCCGCCACCGCGTGCTCCCCGAAAAATTCTGCGCAAACTCCTGGTTCTGATCCTGGCGGGAGGAGGGATTTTTCTCCTTTTCAAGCTCATCTCCGCCGAGAGCCTCGTTGCGCACCTTCCGTTTCCCAAGGAGCTTGAAGCGGTGAGGTTCTTGCACAACGGAAAGGAAGTGATTCTCCTTCCCGATTCTCAGGGAATCGTGAATCCCCGGGACACGCTTCAGTTCGTGGAAGTCAAAACGGATGGCTGGGTTTCATGGGGCACGCGCCTGAATGCCGCCGATGTGGACTTGGACAGGCTCAAGGCCGGGCCGGTGATCATAAGGGACCTCATGCCCCATGAAACCTTTGAAGTCCCGCAGAACCTGGATTTATGGGTGTCACTGTGGAACCGGCCCATCGGAAAGGTTTCTTTCCTTGTGCAGCTGGATTCCAGGGATTGGGTTCAAAAAGCCAACACGGTGGAAGATGATGAAAAGAGGCTCGCCTATCTTGAAAACGCTCTGAGGGAAAACCCTGCCAACACCCTTCTCAAAACTCAATTGGCCGGCGTTTATTTTGAACGGCAAAGATATGATGAGGCCGTGAAGCTTTACAGGGAAGTGAACGAGACGGGACAATCTGCCACCATTCTTGAAAAACTCCTGCAAGTGCACCAGGCCCAGAGAAAGACCGGTGAGGCCCTGGCGGTTTACCTGGAACTCCTGAGCATGACGGAAGACGCCGCACATTTCAAAGGTTTGTTGAGCTATCTGAACCGCATCAGATCCACGGCGGATTCGCTGCGCTTCCTCGAAACCCACCGCGATCGCATCCCTGGCACCTTTCACAATTCCCTTCACCTGCACCTTGCCGATCTTGCAGGTCAGAACAGGAACTGGTCCAAAGCGGCCCAATACTATGACCTTGCCGTGCGGGGAGGGGTGACCGATGCGGACGTTCTCTACAATCTGGCGGTCAGCCACCAGCAGGCCGGTGATGTGAACAGAGCGTTTGCCGCCATGGAGAGGTATGTCAAGGCCAGGCCCAATGACAGCAAAAGCCTGATGCAGCTGGCAGCTCTCGCCGAAAAGAAGGGGGATACGGCAAAAGCGAAAGAGGTTTATGAGCGGCTCGTGAGGAACAATCCTCAGAACAGGGATGCCCTGCTGCGCCTCATTGCCGTTCTTGAAAAATCCGGCGACAAAAAGGGGCTGGAAAGCGCTTATGAGAAGCTGGCTCAACAGCAGCCGGACAACAAGACGGTGCTGAACAACCTCGCGGTCCTCTATTACCAGGGGGGCAGCTGGGACAAGGCTGCCAGGTCCTTTGAAAGACTCGCCAAGCTGGACCCTGGCGACGCGAGGACTCATACTTATTTGCTCGACATCTACCGCAAGCAGAAAAACCAAAAGGGTGAGCTGGAAACCCTGAAAACCTTGGCCCGCCTGGAAACGCGCAATACCGCCTATCACGAAGCCATTTTCGCTCACTATGACGAGAAAAAGGATTATAAATCCATGAGGTCCTACTTCCAGGGAGTCGCCAAGGAGAGGCCCAACTCGGTCCAGGTGCGCAATTACCTGCTCTACGCTGCCCTCAAGCAGGGGGACAAGAATGCCGCCGTGAAGGAGCTGGAAGCCCTGGCCCGCCTCCAGCCCAAGGAAAAGAAGCATTTGCGGCAGGCGGCGGATCTTTACGAATCCATGGGCAATTGGGCCGAGGCCTCCAGGAAGTACGAGCAGCTCATCAAGCTGGACCCCAAAGACAATGGTGCCCAGGATGCGTACCTCAGGCTCCAGTTGAAAGCCATTCGCTCCAAGGAGGCCAAGCCCTCCTGAGGCCACTCCAAGTTTGGTGGCCCCATGAAATTGTGTTGCAAGACGTTTTTCAGTGCGGTATAAGGTGAGCAACCTGAGGGCGGGTAACTCAGCGGTGAGAGTGCCATCCTCACACGGTGGAAGTCGGAGGTTCAAATCCTCTCCCGCCCACCAGCAAAAAAAAGGGGTTGACTCATGCAGGAGTCAACCCCTCTGTTTTTCAGGAACCGCTTAGAAATTCATGCACAACTTTACATTAATAGCCGCTTCCCACGATCACACCGTCGGCTGTTTTTCTCACGTAGGTGTTCTTCTCTTCTTCGTTCCAATCGTACTGAACCCATAATCCTTCAGTAGTGGCCTGGTTCAGGATATCGAACAGTTCCTCAGACCTGTCCTTGAGGTTCGTGCCCGCTAATGTGGGATGCACATACATGCTTCCGTCATCTTGCATGATGAAAACATAGTAGGGTTCATAATGGGCTGCAGCGGCAAAATCTTCAGGTTTTTTTCCATCATCGAGGGCTGCCACGATCTCATCCACCTGATTTTTTATGGCGTCGCGATCTCCTGCGAAGGCCACTGTTGCCAGGGAAAGTCCGATCAACAGAATCAGTGGAAAAAGAAAAAATCTCTTCATGTTTTTTTCTCCTTTCAATTGAACTCAAATGTCATCAAATGATGTCACCGCGCAAAACGATTCGAATGGACCCTTGGACGCTGCGAAACTCACCTCCTTCCGTGGAGAATCATTCGAAGTTCAGATTGGAGAATTGTTGCCTGCGGGAGAGGGGATATGGGAAATAGTTATTCCGTGCTCACGGGAATGTCAACAATCTTTTGATCAAAGTGAATGGGCAGTGTTGATGGGTCAGGTTTTTGACAATATGGATTTCATTCAATCTTTTAAGGGCTGCTTGCAAGGAGTTTTTTATGCTGAAAAGGGTCAATCCCACATCGACAGAAAGCTGGCGCCGGCTCAAGGCTCATTGGGAGGAAATGCGGGGTGTTCACATGAAACAGTTGTTTGCGGAGGATTCGACAAGGTTTGAATCCTTTGCCATGTCCCATGGGGACCTGCTTGTGGACTACTCCAAAAACCTGATCACCCGCGAAACCATGGAACTTTTGGTGGAGCTTGCCCGGGAATGCGAGCTGGAAGATGCCATTGAAAAGATGTTTTCGGGCGTGAGAATCAATGAAACGGAAAACCGTGCCGTCTTCCATGTGGCTCTCAGAAATCGCAGCGGTGCTCCCATGGAATTGGAGGGTCAAGATGTCATGCCCCAGGTGCAGGCTGTTCTGAGCAAAATGAAAACCTTCTGCGCGAGAGTGCAGTCCGGGGAATGGAAAGGGTATACGGGGAAACCCATCACCGACCTGGTCAACGTGGGCATTGGGGGCTCCGATCTGGGACCGTTCATGGTGACGGAATGTCTCAAGCCCTATGCGGTTCCGGGTCTCAAGGTGCATTTTGTGTCCAATGTGGATGGAACCCACCTGGCTGAAACCCTGAAAAACATTTCCCCCGAAACAACCCTTTTCATGATAGCTTCCAAGACTTTCACAACTCAGGAAACCATGGCCAATGCTTATTCGGCGAGAGAATGGTTCCTGAAACAGGCCCAGGAAGAAGAACACGTGTCCCGGCATTTCGTCGCCATTTCCACCAATGCGGAAAAAGTCGAGGCTTTTGGCATCGACCGGGACAACATGTTTGAATTCTGGGATTGGGTGGGAGGACGATATTCTCTCTGGTCAGCCATAGGACTTTCCATCGCCTGCTACTTGGGATTTGAAAATTTCGAGGAGCTCCTTGAGGGAGCTCACGCCATGGACCTCCACTTTCGCAAGGCTCCCCTGGAAAAGAAGCTTCCGGTGATCCTGGCTCTGCTCGGCATCTGGTATGTCAATTTCTTTGGGGCTGAAACAGAAGTTATCCTTCCCTATGATCAGTACATGCATCGCTTTCCCGCTTATTTTCAGCAGGGGAACATGGAGAGCAACGGCAAGTCGGTGGATCGGGGGGGTAAAAAGGTTTCCTACCACACAGGGCCCATCATCTGGGGTGAGCCCGGCACCAACGGCCAGCATGCTTTCTACCAGCTCATTCACCAGGGCACCCGCCTGGTGCCCGCTGACTTTCTTGCTCCCGCCCTGTCTCACAACCCCCTTGGCGACCACCATCTCATGCTTCTTTCCAATTTTTTCGCTCAAACAGAAGCCCTTCTGAATGGAAAGACCGAGGAAGAAGCGAGGGAAGAACTGACCGGAGAAGGGAGGAGCGAGGAGGAAATCGACCGGCTGGTTCCCTACAGGGTTTTCGAGGGGAACCGGCCCACCAACTCGATCCTCTTCAAAAAACTGACTCCCCGTGTTCTTGGCAGCCTCATCGCCCTCTATGAACACAAAATATTTGTGCAGGGAGTGATCTGGAACATTTTCAGTTTTGACCAGTGGGGTGTTGAACTGGGGAAGCAACTGGCCCGAAAGATACTCGCCGAGCTTGAAAGGGTAGGGCCTGTGGAGGAACATGACGGATCCACCAATGGCCTGATCAATGCCTGCAAGGGAATGAGGGGAGAGGCTCAACACTCATGACCGCCCGTTTCCGCAGGGCCTGTGAGCAAATGGCAACGGTCTTTTTCAATCTTCAGGAGCTCTCTCAGTGTTGCGAACTCCTGGCCGGGGACCAGGTGCTGCCAGCCCCCCACATAGACGGGTTTCTTGGTGTCATGAAAGGCAAGGATATTCTCTATCCTTCGGGCAAGATCTCTCTCCCGTTTCTGCCAGAGCCCGGAGGGTGAAGGGGCTTTTGATGGCAGCTCACCGGGCGGACGATGTGTGCCTTCCGGGAAAATCAGCCGGTGAGCCTTACGGTAGAGAAGGTCCACAGGCGGGCGGTGTGAGGGGATGGAAAGAAGGTGAAACAGATTTGTTGGGGAAACCAATTCCTCCCAGGATGCAATCATCCTTTGGCTGAAGGATGAGCAATCGACCAGGTGCACGGGCACGCGGTGACGCAGGCCGAATCTTCTGGCCGCACGGTATTCGAAGGGGAGGCCCAGTTGGCGCCTCACTGCATCCACTTCAGGGTGCTGACGGGCGCCTTTCGCCTTCAGACCCAACTGGCCCGCGGCCCATGCAAGGTTTATCCAGAACTGCTTTTGAAGATGGGCGCCGTTCTCTTTCCTGTAGCTCAAACCATATGCACTGAACTCCAGGAGTATGAGGTCAGCCCCCTGCTGTTCCAGAAAATCATGCAGTTTTTGGCAGCCTTTGGGATCATGGTGGACGGTGCCCAGAAGGTGGAGCTTTTCCCGGGAGAGGGTGGAAGTGATCTCCTGTTGCTCCTCCCTCACCCAGCAGGGGGATGAAAACCGGCCGGCCATGGCCGCTTCATTTTCCATTGGCAATGATGGGCTTCAAATCTTCAAAATGGTTGAGGTGAAGGTGTGCCTTCAGGCGTGGATTCTTGTAGGCCGCAAAGAAAACCCCTGTGCTCCATGCCAGCTCTTCGTCCACGGGCGAATCACCGATAAAGAGCACCTTTTCCGGCGTCACGCTGAATGAGTGGAGAATCCTTTCCATGATTTCGGGGTGGGGTTTGGGCTTTTCCACGTCGGAAGCACAGACCACGAGATCAAAAAACATGTCCAGATCAAAATGAACCAGGAGCTCTCGCGTGGAGACGGTGCGGTTTGTGGCCATGGCGATGCGCATGGACCCTTTGGCCAACTGAAGCAGTTCCTCCAGGCCGGGTTCCTTGTGCAGATATTGGTTGAAGGAGGAAAAATTAAAATTTTCCAGGTATTTCCAGGCTTCACGGAAAAGATTGGGGCATTGCAGAAGATATTGGAGCGACTCTCTCACGGGATGCATGTGAATGTACTCTTCCTGGTCAGGCCTCACGGGAGGCTTGCCCAGGTGTTCGAGGATGCCGCTGTAAAAGCGTGTGTTCGCCTTGCGTGAATCAAACAGCACGCCGTCACAGTCAAAAACCAGAACTTCCAGGGATGCCGAGATCATGTCATGGGTGGTCTTTGTCTTCATCAGCTCTATTTCCTTCCAGGGGGCGCGTTGAATCCTCACGCTTCGAGGCCGTGTCCGTGGCCTTTGCATCCTTTACAAGCTCATTGCAATGGAATAAATAAAAGTTTTTGACCAATATCCTTCCGGAAACAAGAGAAATCCTCTCCAGAGGGAAGATGCGGTGCACCAGGGCGAATCAACGGGGACCTTTCCGTGTTCGAGGTCTTCCCATCCTCTGGTCACCATCAAATCTTAGCCGGTCACCACCCATCATATCAATCCGGAGATCATTTATGGAACACCAAATTGATTTTCTCGTGATTGGAAGCGGCATCGCGGGACTGTCCTTTGCGCTCAAAGCAGCGGAATACGGCACTGTTGCCGTGGTCACGAAAAAAAGAACCATCGAGACCAGCACCAATTACGCTCAGGGGGGCATTGCGTCGGTGCTGGGAAAGGATGATTCCTTTGAGCTGCACATGCAGGACACCTTGAATGCGGGGGACGGTCTCTGTCATCCCCATGTGGTTGAAATGGTGGTGAAATCGGGTCCCGAAAGCATTGCCAATCTCCTTCGAATGGGCGTTGAGTTCAATCGGAGAGAATCGGCGGCAGAAACTCTGGACCTGGGGCGTGAAGGGGGCCATAGCCGAAACCGCATCGTTCATGCTCATGACATGACCGGGCGGGCGGTGGAGGAAGTTCTGGTGGCGAGGGCCAACGAGCATCCCAATATCGTCATTTACGAAAACCATCTGTTGCTGGACCTCATCGTGCAGCACCGCTCACTCAAGGCGGGATCTTTTTCCCTTGACCATCGGGACACCTGCCGGGGAGCATTCATTTTCGACAGCGATTCCAGGGAAATACATGTTTTTCTTGCTCAAGTGGTGCTCCTGTGCACGGGCGGCGCCGGCAAAGTTTATCTTTACACGAGCAATCCCGACGTGGCCACAGGCGATGGGCTGGCCATTGCCTATCGTGCGGGAGCAAGGCTGGCCAATCTCGAATTTGTCCAGTTCCACCCCACATGCCTGTATCATCCCATAACCAAGAATTTTCTCATTTCGGAAGCCGTCCGGGGCGAAGGTGCTCGACTCATTGACAAGGGCGGACATGCTTTCATGGCCGGCTATCATCCACTGAGGGAACTGGCTTTTCGGGACATTGTGGCAAGGGCCATCGACACGGAAATGAAAAAAAGCGGGGATGACTGTGTTTTTCTGGACATCACCCATCGTGATGCGGCCTTTGTGCGAAAACGGTTTCCCAATATCTATGAGAAGTGCTTGTCCCTGGGGATCGACATCACCAAAGAGCCCATTCCCGTAGTGCCCGCCGCTCATTACATGTGCGGCGGGATTGTCACCGATCGCCAGGGAAAAACGAGCATTGAAGGCTTGCTCGCCATCGGGGAGTGTGCCTGCACGGGACTGCACGGCGCCAATCGTCTCGCGAGCAATTCTCTCCTGGAAGCCATGGTGTTTGCCCAGGAGGCGGCCCATTACTGCGAAACAAACATAAAGGCTTTTCGGCGCCGTGAACTGCAGGATATTCCGGGGTGCGACTACGTGGCACCGCCTGCGGATGAGCAGGCCAATGGTGAAATGGTGCTCATCGCGCACAACTGGGACATCATTCGCCGTCTCATGTGGAATTATGTGGGCATTGTTCGAACGGACAAGCGCTTGAAGCTTGCTCAAAACCACATTGCCCAGATCCGCATGGAGGTGAGGGAGCACATGCCCCATATTCCTCTCACCAGCGACCTGGTGGAATTGCAGAACCTGGCCCTGGTGGCGGAGCTCATCATCAACTGCGCTCTCGAGCGCAAAGAGAGCCGGGGTCTTCATTATAATGTCGATCATCCTTCCAGGGATGACGTGCATTACGGGCGCGATACCCTTGTCATGCGGCGTGAGGCAGTGGATTTTCTCTGTGTCATGACGGGAAGGGTGCTATCCAGAAAAGGAAAGGGTGTGAAATAGGCAAAAGAAGCGAACTGTTCTGAAGGCAGGAGGATGAAGGGCGCAGAACACGCCTTCGGAGGCGGAAAGATACGAGGGGTCCCATGCCTTGACGCATGGGACCCCTCGGTTTTTCAACGGGGCGAGGCTTCCGATGAGGGGGGTATTTCAACGGTTTCTGCATCCAGCACCGGGGGGCTGGTGTCTGAAGTGTTCTGTGGCGCTTCCAGCATGGGGCGCTGAGGACCCTGTTCCACGCGCATGGTGAACATGCCACCCATCAAACTGATTTCATAATTACGGTCGGAGAGATCCGATTTCTGAAATGCTTCCTTGAACTTTCGAACCTTCTGCTTGATTTTCCGGTAGATGTAAACGATCCCTCCACCACCTAAAAGCAGGGCGGCGAAGAAAACCCATACGGGCGTCGCAATGAAAGTGCCAAAGGCTGTGATCACGGCCAGGAGCCCCAGGACGATGGCAAGCTGAACACCCATGATGAGGTAGAGGTAGTAAACCCCCTGGTTGATGAGAGCCTTGTCCTTGTCCACCTCTTCCTTGTTCTTGGGATTCTGCTCTTCCGGTTCCTGGGATTTCTTCTTTCGCCTGAAAAGTTTGCTGAACCACATGTGCAAATATTCCTTGAAAACGGGGCGCGAGTGGCGCCTAGCCGTCGTGGATGCGTTTTAGCGGGTCATCCGGCTTGGGAAGGAGTGTCGGTGCCTCTGTCTTCGTGAGCAGCTGCTGCTCCAGACGGTATCTCTCCAGGGTGAGCTGGTTGTCCAGCATTTGTTTGGAAAGCCGGTACCGAAGGTAGATGACCCACGTGATGATGAAGGCCGCGAATAGGGCCAATCCAAGAAAAAACCATTTGTAATCGCGTATGGTTTCCGTACTGATGGTGAAAATGTCCTCCACAAAGTTGGGGACCATCCAGAGAAGCAGCACAAAAGCCAAAACGGCGAAGCCGATGTGAAAGATGGAGATTTGACCAAAAGTTTGAAAAACGGAGGTGAAGCGGCCCTCCTTGAGGGGCGATGCAGGCATGCCCGGAGGTCTGTCCTCCTCTTCATTATACAGCAGTGTCAAGTAGACCTTGATGAGGAAGGACACCAGAAGAATGAGTCCTACGGGGATGCCCACTGCCGCCGTGAACCAGGCTCGAAAGGGAAAGGGGTGAGTTTCTGTCACAATTTGAAGCTGGTGATTTTCCAGAGGACCAAAATTCTTTTCGAAGACCAGCCTTTCGTAGCTGGTGAGGCTGTTTCCGGTGGTCTCGTAGATTTTGCTGCCCTGTTCATCGCGGATGAGGACGCGGGATTTATGCCCTGCCTGACCCGCCGCCACCATGTAAATGAGCAGTTCTATGACGAGAAAGAGGAGCACGCTGACAACAAGGACGATTCTCTGTAGCCGATTGCCCTCAAATATGTCCTTAAGGTGTAGTTTTTTTGACATGATTTTGACTGCAAAATCCGTTGGATTGGATCATGGGTTGACGCGATCAACTGCTGAAGCTCACTGGGGGAAACAAAAAACATCTCCTGACGACTCATCACTGCCCGTCTCAATTTTAGACAGCTAAAGCTAACATCCGCCCCGATGAGAGTCAAACGAAAACGCCCGAAGGATCTCCGTGGGCTGTGCGCCGGGCTTTCCACCCATGGAAGTCCTGGTGCAGGCAAAATGGAGGTTCCCTGCCCAATGGAAACCTTGCGGGGAAATCACCAGTGGAGTAGTTTAGAAATATGCTGGTTTTACTGGCGGTGTCTGTGACGCGAGCAAAGGGGAAAACATGGCGAAACCGGCATCTGAAATTTCATAAAAATTCCGCTGAAGACGCGGTTTTCAGACCGGTCGGCCCATCATGGTCAAAAGGGGAGGGATGGCGTTCTCTCCGTGAAGACCCTGGAGTCTCAAGGAGGAGCAGAAACCACAATGCGCTTCATGACATTCAACCTGCGTTTTGAAAACGAGGCAGATGGGCCGTTTGCATGGGAATTTCGCCGTGACTTCGTGGTCCGGGTGATCGAGCTTCACGGTCCCCACATTCTCGGCACACAGGAGGGCACGCGAAGCCAACTGGAGTTTCTTGCAGACCGCTTGTCTCCACAATATGAAATGGTTGCCGTGAACCGGATTTGGGACAGCACTTGCCAGTACCCAACTTTTTTCTATAAAAAAGAAGATTTTGTCTTCATTCAAGGGGGTGAATTCTGGCTGTCCAGAACTCCCCGCATTCATCGAAGCAAAAATTGGGACAGTGCCTTTCCCCGAATGATGAGTCATGCCTCTTTCAGAGAAAACCGCACGGGCCGGGAATTCACTGCTGTGGTGACCCACCTGGACCACATGGGGGACAAGGCTCGCGTGGAGCAGTCTAGAATGATCGGTGCGTGGCTCTCTGACCAGTCCAGGCCCTGTATTCTTCTGGGAGACTTCAACGACAGGCCCGGCTCCCGCGTGCACCGTATTCTCACGGAGGAATACATAAACATGCTGGACACATGGCAGGTGCTGCAGAAGCCTGAAAACGAAAGGAGCATGACCCGGCACGACTTCCAGGGAAACCCCGAAAAATTCAGAATGGACTGGATACTTCATACCGGGGATTTCAGAGTTCAGGAAGCTTGCATTTTGCGCGATAACCTGGAAGGCTTTTATCCTTCCGATCACTATCCCTATCTGGCGATTCTGGAATGGAGGGATCTGCTTCAGGATGGCGGCAGGAGTTGACCTCACATGCGATGCAGGAGATATGATGAAAGAGAGTATTCGAGTTGCCCTGGTGCAACCCAAGCCCTATCCCTCCTTTGATGACCCCAAAAACCTTGGCCACGCATTGCAGCTCGTGGAGAGGGTGCGGGGTGAGAAACCCGATGTCATTTGTTTCCCCGAATGTTTCCCCTTCCAGGGAGAGGAAGCGCTCGCGGACGTTGCCAGGCAATACCAGGCTTATGTGATCGCAGGATTGGCAGAACTTGAAGGGAACAATCTCTACAACACGGCCACGCTCTTTGATCGAAATGGAAATCTGCTGGGGCGCCAGCGCAAAAGAAATTTGGGAGTGCTCGAACGCCAAAACCTCAACATGACCGCGGGGGATGGCATCTACCGAGCCTTCTCAACGGATTTCGGCAAGATAGGGCTGGCCGTCTGCATTGACTTCTGGGGAAACCCTGAAGCGGGGAAGCAGTTCGCCGCCCAGGGAGTGGAGATCGTTTTCAACATCTGCCTGTTTCCCGTTCTCAGGGGGCACTGGATCACAGGATCCCTGACGAGGGCTTTCGATCATTTCCTCTGTGTCGTGGGAACGAACACGGCCGATTACAACGCCCTCTTCGGTGGTCGAAGGATTCACCACCATGGGGGAGACAGCTTTGTGATGCAGCCCCCCAGGATGCTGGACAAGGAGGATTTCCGGCGGTGGATTCGCAGCCTGGACAACTTGGAACACTGGGTGACGGAGAGACTTGACGAATTGGAACAGGTTCATACCGCTGAAGTGAACCTGGGTGTTGTCCGCCGCTTTCGTGATGCATTCAGGGAGCGTTTTGGGTTTCGAGTTTGAACGGGAGGGACGGGTCCATGGGGGAGTTCAAAAGAAACATTTACTTGAGCATGAAGACACTGGACGAAGCCAGGAGCATCTGGGTTGAGAAAACGGGCCACCTTCGCACTGAGCCCGAGGCGGTGCCTTCCACCGATGCCCTGGGGCGGGTCACTGCGGGGCCTGTTGCAGCGTCAAGGTCTGTTCCCCATTACCATGGAGCGGCCATGGACGGTTTTGCCGTGAAAGCCCGGGACACTTTTGGAGCCAGTGTGACCAATCCTCTTTTTCTCAGGATGGGTGAACAGGTTTTTCCCGTGGACACGGGTGATGCTCTTCCCCCTGAAGGGGATGCGGTCATCATGGCCGAGCATGTGCATGAGGTCTCGGAAACCCAGGTGGAGATCCGATCGGCAGTCTTTCCATGGCAGCACGTGCGCAAAGTTGGGGAGGACATCGTTGCCGGGGAAATGCTCCTTCCCCAGAATCATCGCCTGCGTCCTGCTGACCTGGGGGCCCTTCTGGCTGGGGGGGTCCCAAGGGTGGCGGTCCAGGCCCTTCCCAAAGTATGGATTCAGCCCACGGGAAGCGAGTTGTTACCCCCGGACGCGGCAGGGGAAATGAAACCCGGCGAGATCATCGAATTCAATGGAACGGTGCTGGCGGCTCTCGTGAGGGAGAACGGGGGAGAGCCTTTTCTTCAGGCCACCATTCCCGACGAATATGCAAGCATTCAAAAGATGATGGAAGAGGCGGTGGCGTCGCAGGCGGATGTGATCCTGGTGAATGCGGGATCTTCTGCGGG
>SLCH01000240.1 GCA_007125915.1 Syntrophobacteraceae bacterium | reverse complement strand
GATGGCGTGAGCTCCCAGTTGAGCGCAGGCAAGAGCCTCCTCCGCGCGGGTGAGCCCGCAAATTTTAACCTGCACTTTTCCTTCAAGGTTCTTCACAGGCATTTCCCTTTCATCCGGCAGCTTTGGCACTTTTTTGTTCCAGGCATCATTCCCTGAGGGCAATGCAGTTGACTCAAGCTGTCTCACCCCCCGTGAAAGCCCCTTCACGTCATTCCCGCAAAGACGTAAAGCCAGTCTTTTCAGGTTTTTATGAACCCAAGCCCGGGTTAGGGTGACGGAGCGGGACTGCGCGCAATCCCGTGAATCAACAGCATTGTCCCCTGACGGATGGGGTCAGCAATGTTTTCAAGTGCTGCTCCGGGTCAGCAGCCTTCACCAGGCTTTCTCCAATGAGAAAATTGAAAATACCCGCTTTCATGAGAATTTCCATCTGCTCCCGCCCATGAATGCCGCTTTCTGACACGGCGATGTGATCTTTGTGAAATAATCCCGCCAACTCCAAAGACCTTTCAATGTCCGTGTGAAATGTGGCCAGGTCCCGGTTGTTGATACCGATCAGCCTCGCTCCCGCAGACGCAGCCCCATGCCATTCATCTTCTGTGTGCACTTCCACCAGAGCATCCAGGTTCAATTCCGTACAGAGCCCCAGGAGTTCTTGAAGGAGATCCATGGGCAGGGCCCTCACAATGAGCAGCAGAGCATCGGCACCCATGACCGCGGTCTCGTGGACCTGGTAGGGTGTCAGAATAAAGTCCTTGCGCAGAACCGGCAACGCGACGGCATGGCGCACCGCCTTCAGGTCTTGGGCGCTTCCATAGAAAAAGGCCTCATCGGTGAGGACGGATATGGCCGACGCGCCGCCTCTTTCGTACCTGAGGGCCTGTGCTCCTGCGTCCAGGTCCGGCCTCATGAGACCCCGGGAGGGTGAACCCCTTTTTATCTCCGCAATGATGTTGGCGCCACCGGAACCGGGTTTGGAAAGCGCATTCAAAAGCGATCGACGCTCCACCCGTTCCCGGGCCCGTTCCGCCATTTCCCCTTCAGAGACCCGGGATCGGGCGAGGGCCACTTCTTCCTTTTTTTTATCCAGAATCCGGCTCAACACATGGGACATGAGCAACCTTTCCTTTTCCTCTTTTTTAACGGGGATGGTTCACGGGGCATTTTCCTGGGTGAAGCGCACGAGGGCCTCGAGCTTCCGTGCGGCAGCCCCTTCATCGATGGAAGCCTCGGCCCTGGAAACGCCCTCCTGAATGTCTTCAGCCACTCCTGCAGCCACCAGGGCGGCAGCGGCATTCACCACAACCACATCTCTTCTGGCACTTTTCTGCCCTTCCAGAATCTGTCTGGTGATTTCCACATTCCTTTGAGGATCTCCACCCTTCAATTCCTCTGTGGCGGCCTTGCGGCCGATGATCTGCTCAGGGGTCATATCGTAGGTGCGAATGGCCCCTCGGTCCAGTTCCGTGATGCGGGTGGGTGCACAAACGGTGATCTCATCCAGTCCGTCATGCCCGTGCACCACAAAAGCCCTCCTCACTCCCAGCAACTGAAGAGCCTGGGCAAACATTTCCGTGAGCTCGGGAGCGTAGACCCCCAGGACCTGGCAGTTGGCTCCCGCGGGATTTGTGAGGGGGCCCAGCATGTTGAAGATGGATCGAATGGCCACTTCCTTGCGCGCCCTGGCCGCATGCTTCATGGCTCCGTGGAAAACGGGGGCAAAAAGAAAGCCGATGCCCAATTCCTGAATGGCCTCCTCCACGATTTCAGGCACCACATCCAGCCGGACTCCCAGGGCTTCGAGCAGGTCTGCGCTGCCGCACTGGCTGGACACGGAGCGATTGCCGTGCTTGGCAACGGTGACACCGCATCCCGCCACCACAAAGGCGGCTGTGGTAGAAATGTTGAAGGTTTTGGAGCCGCTCCCTCCCGTCCCGCAGGTGTCCACCACCGTCTCCGCAGTCACTTGAATGCGGGCCGCCTTGCGCCGCATGGCCCTGGCCGCCCCGGCCAATTCGGCGAAGGTTTCTCCTTTTGTGGCGAGGGCCGCCATAAAAGCACCGATTTGTGCGTCCGTCAATTGCCCCCCCATGATTTGAGACATGATGCCGGCCATTTCCCTCTCGTCCAAATCCTGTCGAGAAATGATTTTTCTCAGTCCTTCTTGAATCATTGCCTCCCCTTTTCGGTGTTCTTCATCCCTGAGAGAAAATTTCTCAAAATGCGCTTGCCCACAGGAGTCATGATGGATTCGGGGTGAAACTGAATGCCCTCCGTGAGGTGCTCCCTGTGACGAATGCCCATCACCTCCCCGTCTTCCGATTCAGCGGTGATTTCAAGGCACGCGGGCAGCCCTTCCCGGGCCACCGCAAGGGAATGGTATCTCATGGCCTGAAAGGGACTGGGTATTCCACGGTAGATGCACAATCCATCCGTCGTCACACTGGACACCTTGCCGTGCATGAGTTGTCCCGCACGCACCACTTTTCCCCCAAAGGCCATGGCGATCGCCTGATGGCCGAGGCAAACGCCCAGCACAGGAGTTTTTCCCGAAAAAGCCTGGACGAGAGGGACGGAAATGCCCGCATCCTCGGGACGTCCCGGCCCCGGGGAAATGACAATGCCCTCAGGATCGAGGCTCAGCAACTCCTCTACGGTGACACGGTCGTTTCGAATGACTTCCACTTCAGCGCCGAGCATTCTCAGATATTGGTACAGATTGTAGGTGAACGAATCGTAATTATCGAGCATGACGATCATGGCTGACGCTCCCACTTGCATGTTTTTGCCGACCTTGTTTTTTGGAAGAGGGAAAAAGGTTCACAAAAACCTCACCACAGCACCCTTGTTCCCAGCTGGTTCAAAACCCGAAACTTCTGAAAGGAAGGACCGGACGCCGTCAAGTGTTGGCCGCAATGAGCTGCAGAGCACGCTCAATGGCCATGGCCTTGCTCACGGTTTCCTGCCGCTCTTTCTCGGGATCGGAGTCGGCAACGATGCCCGCCCCGGCTCTCACCGTCAGCACACCTTCTTCAATGCAGGCCGTGCGAATGGTGATGGCCAAGTCCATGTTTCCCGTGAAGGACACATAGCCGATGGCGCCTCCATAGGGACCCCGAGCCTCCTGTTCCTGCTCGGCGATGATTTCCATGGCCCGCACCTTGGGTGCTCCCGACAGAGTTCCCGCAGGGAATGTGGCCCGAAGAAGTTCCCAGGCATCGGCGCCCTCCTGCAAGTCGCAGTTGATGTTGGAGACCAGGTGCATGACGTGGGAATAGCGTTCAACGATCATCAGGTCTGTCACCTGAACAGTGCCCACTTCAGCCACGCGCCCCAGATCGTTTCTGCCCAGATCCACGAGCATGAGATGTTCCGCCCTTTCTTTGGGGTCCTGCAAAAGTTCGTCCGCCAAGCGGCGGTCCTCCTGTTCCGTCTTCCCCCTGGGACGGGTGCCGGCGATGGGCCTGAGTGTGGCCACACCGTTTTCCAGCCGCACCATGGTTTCAGGTGACGAACCCACCAGCAGGGTCTCTCCCAGGTGCAGGAAATACATGTAGGGGGAGGGATTGATGTAGCGCTGAGCACGGTAGAGCATCCAGGGGTCGGGAGCGGGAGAGGAGGTGAAAGGCTGGGAGACCACGGCCTGAATGATGTCGCCTGCGGCGATGTGATCTTTGATGCGGCTCACCCGGGACCTGAAAGCTTCCGGAGAAACCCTGGTTTCCAGCACGGCATTGCCCTTGAACGGCTGGTCTTTCTGCCTTGGAGGGCTTTGGAGAGTGGCTTCCATTTCCCGCAGGGAAAGGCGGGCTTCTTCGTAGGCATCCTGGGGTGACTTCCCATTGATGAAGGCATAGGCCACCAGGGTGAGTGTGTGCCGAATGTTGTCAAAAATGTAGAGCTGCTCGGGCACGATGAAGTGGGCCATGAGGGCGTCCGGGGCACAGGGATTTGGAATGGCCTCAAAAAAGGAGACCGATTCGTAGTTGAGGTAGCCCACCATTCCTCCCCAGAACCGAGGCAGTCCGGGAAGACTGACGGGTTTGAACTGGGCCATGATGGACCGAAGCACCGGCATGGGATCGCCCCCATGAAGGGTCTCCGTCTCCCCTTCACCCTGCAGGACTTTGACCCGGTCGCCGTAAACCCTGATGTCACATCGGGAGGAAAAACCGAGAAAACTGTAGCGGCCCCAACGTTCGCCACCTTCCACGCTTTCCAGCAGGAAAACAGGTCCTTTGCCGTCGTAAATTTTTGCCAGGGCGGAGAGGGGTGTCTCCGTGTCCGCCAGGATTTCCTCACAGATGGGAATGAGGTTTCCTCGTTTTGCCAGATCTTGCATTTCCGATTTGAGTGGGAAAGAGGCGAGCTTCATGCCGTGATTTCCTTTTTTACTGGGCAGCAGTGTTTTTCAAATCACCATTTCATCCATGTTGCCGAGGGGCTTGAAGATTTCGAAAAGAGAATCGATTTGCCGGCACAGCTGCTGGAACTGCCCGGGATAGAGGGATTGAGCGCCATCGCTCATGGCGGCGTCGGGCTGATGGTGGACCTCCACCATGAGACCGTGACATCCCACGGCCACTGCCGCACGGCTGAGAGGAATCACCTGGTTTCTGCGTCCCGCTGCATGGCTGGGATCCACGATGATGGGCAGGTGGCTTTCCTTGCGCACCACGGGAATGGCCGAAAGGTCCAGGGTGTTTCGGCTGTGGTGAGAGAAAGTTCGGACTCCCCTCTCACAGAGGACCACCTGGGAGTTTCCTCCTTCCATGATGTATTCGGCGGCCATGAGCCATTCTTCGATGGTGGCCGAAAGGCCCCGTTTGAGGAGTATGGGCTTGCGCGAACGACCCGCGCGGCGCAGAAGGGTGAAGTTCTGCATGTTCCTCGTGCCGATCTGCACCATGTCCGCATATTCTTCCACCAGGTCAAAAACCTCATGATCCATGGCTTCGGTCACAATGGGCATGCCCGTTTCCTCGCGCACCCGGGCCATGATCTTGAGTCCCTCTTCACCCAGTCCCTGAAAAGAATAAGGAGAAGTGCGGGGTTTGAAGGCACCGCCGCGAAACAAATCCGCACCCGCGGCCTTCACGTGGCGGGCGATGGTGAGGGCCTGGTCTTCGCTTTCAATGGCACAGGGACCCGCAATCATTGACAGGTGTCCATTGCCGATGAGAACCCCACCCACGTTGATGATGGAATCCTCCGGCTGCAGTTCCCTGCTCACCAGCTTGTAAGGATTCGTGACTCGAATGACCTCCTTCACACCGGACATTCCCACAAGGGGCGAGCTGTCAACGGCTCCCTGATTGTAAAGAACACAAATGGCCACCCTCTGCCCTCCGGGCATGGGCCGCGCCGTGTAACCCCTGGATTCGATGACGGCCACAACGGCGTCGATCTGTTCCTGCGTGGCCTGCTGGTTCATGACAACTAACATGTGCTTCTCCTTGGTTTTTTGAATTTTTTCGAAGCTTTCCAGGCACCTGAACCGCCTGGCCGCACCCATGATT
The DNA here is from genome assembly GCA_007125915.1 of Syntrophobacteraceae bacterium. GTDB lineage: Bacteria > Desulfobacterota > Syntrophobacteria > Syntrophobacterales > Syntrophobacteraceae > SLCH01. Next base: position 13,359 of record SLCH01000240.1, on the reverse strand, counting down.
GCCCGGCAAAATCAAAAAAGGGGCTGCAGGAAAACCCCACAGCCCCTTAGTTCGAAACCAAAAGGGACCGTGAGCCGGTGTGGCCCACGGTCCCTTTTTCCAACTCTATGCAAACCCTTCAAGCCGAGCTAGAACGCAGTGGCACACCTCCCCGTCCAGACGTCGCGCCACCAGAACCAGTTTTTTACGGCATATTCAAGAGTCATAAAATCCCCATTCAAGTGTGATTTTCATTCCTTTTAACCCCATGTTTTTTGAATGTCAATTCAAATTTTTGTAAAAGATGGCGGGGAATCAGGGCAGGACTGGGGCGTTTTTTTATTGCTTGTTCACAGACAATAATGTTACAAGTTCCCGATTTTTCAAACCGCACACTCTCTTGAACCTTTTGGTGCCCGCTTGGGGCGGGTCAGTTTGGAGAGAGTGGAGGCTCAACCAGAAGGGAGATACCAGAATGGCAGTGGTTGGAATGAAACAGTTGTTGGAAGCGGGGGTTCACTTTGGTCACCAGACGCGTCGCTGGAACCCCAAAATGAAACCCTATATTTTTGGCGCACGCAATGGCATCTACATCGTTGATCTCCAGAAGACCGTCAGGCTTTTCCACTCCGCATACCGTTTTGTGAGAGACACGGCGGCGGAAGGGGAAAGCGTCCTTTTTGTGGGCACCAAGCAGCAGGCCCGCGACACCATTCAGATGGAAGCCAGAAGAGCGGAGATGTTTTTCATCAACCATCGCTGGCTCGGCGGCATGCTGACCAACTTCAAGACCATGAAGCAGAGAATCGACCGTCTCAAAGAACTGGACGCCATGGTCGAAGACGGTAGCATCAACCGATTTCCTAAAATAGAAATCATCAAGCTGCAGCGTGAAAGGGAAAAGCTGGAAAAAAACCTTGGCGGCATCAAGGAAATGACCCGGCTTCCAGGAGCCCTGTTTGTCATCGACACCCAGAGGGAAGACATCGCCGTCGCCGAAGCCAATCGCCTGGGCATTCCCGTGGTGGCCGTGGTGGACACCAACTGCGATCCCGACGTGATCGATCACATCATTCCGGGCAATGACGATGCCATAAGGTCCATCACTCTCATCACTTCAAAAATCGCCGACGCCTGCATCGAAGGCAAGCAGCAGTACGCTGAAAGAATGCATGCGGAACAGGACAAAGAAGTCGAATCCTTCGAGGAAGTCCCTGCGGGACAGCTTCTCAGGGAGGAAGCGGCCGGTCCCGAAGTGGAGATCGTCAATCCCACTGAAGAAGGGGACAAGGACCAGCAATAAATCTCTTTTCACACATAAAGAAAGGGCCGGGATCATCCAGATCCAGCCCTTTCCCTGTTTTTGCCCTGGTGCCCAAAATGGCACATGCCCAAAAAACTTCAAACGTTTACATAAAGCTCATCATGACTTCAGTAGAATCAGAAGGAGGGTTCTTTTGGAAATCACAGCTGCCATGGTCAAAGAATTGAGAGAGAAAACCAACGTTGGAATGATGGATTGCAAAAAAGCCCTCCATGAAACGGAAGGGGACATGGAAAAAGCGGTCGATCTTCTGCGTCAAAGAGGTCTTGCCAAAGCGGCCAAACGAGCGGGCCGGGAAGCTTCCGAGGGCATGGTTCATGCCTACATCCACGCGGGAGGCCGCATCGGTGTCCTGGTGGAAGTGAACTGCGAAACAGATTTTGCGGCCAAAAGCGAAGACTTCGGTGAGTTTGTGAAGAATGTGGCCCTGCACATTGCAGCGTGCAACCCTCTGGCAGTCACACCGGAGGATCTTCCCCAGGACGTGGTGGAACGGGAGAGGGCCATTTACCTGGCCCAGGCCCAAGAATCGGGCAAACCGGACAACATCGTGGAAAAGATGGTCGAGGGAAAAATGCGAAAGTTCTACGAGGAGTCGGCTCTCATGCAGCAGGCTTTCGTCAAGGATCCCGAAAAAACCATTCAGGACATCCTCAATGAACTGACCGCAAGCATCGGTGAGAAGATCATGATTCGCCGCTTCACCCGCTACCAGCTGGGAGGCGAATGATACGCAGGCCGTCTCCTTCTTTAGGGGGGCTGCAAAGGAACCTGTCCTTTTCTGCACACATCACCCTTGCATGCGCCATGAAAACAGCATGCCGCCCCGTTTTCCCACAGACCGGGGCGGCGCGTGCAAGGGGCCTCACCGTAAGAATCCTCTCGCGGAAAGCATGGTGACACCGATGGAAAAACCTCTCTATGGACGGATTCTGTTGAAATTGAGTGGTGAAGCTCTGATGGGAAAGGAGCCTTACGGCATCGATCCCCAGGTGCTGGCAGATATCGCTCAGGAATTGACGGACGTTCACAAAATGAGCATCCAGATTGCGATGGTGATCGGAGGCGGCAACATCTTTCGAGGGGTCATGGGGGCATCCCAGGGCATGGACCGTTCCACGGCCGACTATATGGGCATGCTCGCCACCGTGATGAACGCCCTGGCTTTGCAGCAGGCTCTGGAGAAACATGGAATTCCCACTCGAGTTCAGTCGGCCATCGACATGAAGGAAGTGGCGGAACCCTATATTCGCCGCCGCGCCATCAGACACCTGGAAAAAGGCCGTGTGGTGATTTTTGCTGCGGGCACAGGCCTGCCTTTCTTCACAACGGACACCACCGCGGCTCTTCGAGCCATAGAGGTTGGAGCAGAAGTGCTTCTCAAGGCCACAAAAGTGGACGGCATCTATGCATCCGATCCGGAAAAAGACCCTGCAGCAAAAAAATTCGACCGCATCAGCTACCTGGAGGTGCTTCAAAAGGACTTGAAGGTCATGGACGCAACGGCCATTTCCCTGGCCAAGGACCAGAACATGCGCGTCATCGTCTTCAATTTGAGAAAAAAGGGCAATATCAGAAAAGCAGTTTTGGGACAACCCATTGGAACAGTGGTGGAGGGATTGGGCGATGTTGAATGAAATTTATGCAGACACTCGGGACCGTATGGGAAAAACCGTTGAGAACCTGGAAAATGAATACAAGAGACTTCGCACGGGCAGAGCCTCCGTCTCCCTCGTGGAAGGCATCAGGATGGATTATTACGGAGCCGCGACGCCCCTGAGCCAGCTGGCCACTCTGACCATTCCCGAACCCCGAACCATCATGATTCAGCCCTGGGACACGAGCATCATCGGCGAAGTGGAAAAGGCCATCCTCAAGTCTGAACTGGGGCTGACACCCATGAACGACGGCAAGCTCATCCGCATCAATGTGCCCCCCCTGACGGAGGAACGGCGCAAAGATCTGGTGAAGCTCGTCAAAAAAAGAGCGGAAGAAACCAAGGTCGCCATTCGAAACATTCGCCGTGACAGCAACGAGACCATCAAGGAGTTGAAAAAAGAAAAGGAAATTTCTGAGGACCAGCAAGCCAAAGCCCAGGATGAGACACAAAAGATCACTGACGACTTCATCAAGAAAGTGGATTCAGTTCTGGCCACCAAAGAAAAAGAGATCCTGGAAATATAGAAATGCAACCACTGGATCCGCATAAAATCCCCAGGCACATCGCCATCATCATGGACGGCAACGGTCGCTGGGCTCGGGCCCGCATGCGAAACCGCATAGTCGGTCACGAGGAAGGAGCCAACTCTGTCAAAGAAGTGGCGAAGTGCTGCCTCCAAATGGGCATCCCCTATTTGACCCTCTACTCTTTTTCCAAGGAAAACTGGCAGCGCCCCAAATCGGAAGTGAATGCCCTCTGGAACCTTTTGGATCGCTTCCTCAATTCCGAACTGAACGAACTCATGGAAAAAGAGATCCGCGTGATCCATCTGGGAGACCGGGAAGCCATACCCCAGCATGTCATGAGACGGCTCGATGACACCATCGCTCTCACCGCCAGCAACAGCAAGCTTCATTTGGGACTTGCCTTGAATTATGGAGGAAGACAGGAAATCGTGAGAGCAGCTTCTCTGTTTGCTCAGGATGTTCAGGCGGGAAAAATGCAGCCCGGCCATCTGACGCAGGAAATCTTCTCCCAATACCTGTTCACGGGAGATTTTCCCGATCCCGACCTGGTCATCAGGACCGGCGGGGAATATCGAATCAGCAACTTCCTTCTGTGGCAGGTGGCTTATGCGGAAATTTACACCACCCCGGTTTTGTGGCCTGATTTCAGAGAACCACAGCTGCAGGAGGCCCTGCTGGATTACCAGAAGAGGGAGAGGAGATTCGGCAAGACCAGTGCTCAAGTGCAGGGGGTCATGGCGGAATGAAGCCTCACCCCATCGGCCAGGCCCTCCATCACGCCTGATTCACCGTCAACGGCCGCAGCATGGCAAATCTCATGAGGTCAAATGCAATGAAATGGAATTGGCGCCAATGGGATTCACACCGGCAGCGATTGGCCACGGGGCTGGCCATGGCTGCCCCCATGGCTCTCCTCCTCGGCTTCGCCCCCATCTGGACCTTGGGCTTTCTGGTGGCGGCCATTTCCCTGGTCGCTCTCTGGGAACTGGAAAACCTTCTCTTCCAGGACCGGCCGGCTCCATTCTGGCGCGCACTTTATTTTTCCCCCGCCATTCTCCTCCCCGCCGGGGCTCTTGCGCTGGGCACGGAAGGACTCTTGTTTGCCCTTGCTTTGAGTCTTTTCTGCGGCTTCGCAGGAATCCTTCTTTCTTCAACACAGGACAAGGCCTCAATGCAGCGCCTGTCCCTCTCCACCCTGGCCTGGTTCTACGTTCCCTTTCTCATGTCCCACGCCCTGCTCCTGGCACAGGGAGCAAATGGAAGAGAATGGGTTTTCTTCATTCTTCTGGTGGTTTTCGCCTGCGATGCGGGAGCCTACTACACGGGGGGACGCTTCGGGCGACACAAACTCTACGAAAAAGTGAGCCCCAAGAAAACCGTGGAGGGCGCCATAGGGGGTCTGTGCATGAGCATCGCCACGGGCACCCTCTTTGCCCTGTTTTTTTTCCAGGACCTGTCTCTTTGGAAACTCATGCTTCTCAGCGCCATCATCAGTCTTGTGAGCCAGACGGGGGACCTCATCGAATCCATGGTCAAGCGCATCAGTGAGAAGAAAGACTCCAGCTCCCTGATTCCAGGACACGGGGGTGTTCTTGACCGCCTCGACAGTCTCCTGTTCGCGTTTCCCATCACCTGGTTCCTGCTTCCGTGGGTTTAAAAGCACCGGCAACCCGGCCCCTCGGGGAGGAGAATTCTCTAAAAAGATGACAAAGAAAAAATTGAGCATACTGGGCAGCACCGGCTCCATCGGTGTGAGCACCCTGGACGTGGTGAGGCAGTTTCCCGATCAGTTTGAAGTGGTCGGCCTGGCCGCAGGCAGGAATGTATCCCTCCTCAAAGACCAAATCCTCGAGTTCAAGCCCTCCGCCGTGTCCCTTTTCGATGAGACCCTCGCAGCCCAGTTGAAAGATCACCTGAAAAACGGGGAAAACCCTCCCGAAATCCTGTACGGTCCCTCCGGTTATGAAGAAATCGCACGCCTATCTGCCGCACAAATGGTCGTTTCAGCCATGGTGGGCGCTGCGGGCCTTCTTCCCACTCTGGCAGCCATAGATTCGGGAAAGGACATCGCCCTGGCCAACAAGGAGACCCTGGTGGTGGCCGGCGAGCTGGTCATGGAGGCTGCCAGGAAAAACGGTGTTCAAATCCTTCCCGTAGACAGTGAACACAGCGCCATTTTCCAATCCCTGCAGGGAAACCAGAAGGAAAACCTTCGGCGCATCCTCCTCACCGCTTCGGGTGGCCCTTTTTTCACCAAGTCGGAAGGGGAACTGATGACGGTCACCCCTGAAGCCGCTCTTTGCCACCCCAACTGGTCCATGGGCCGCAAGATCACCATCGACTCGGCCACTCTCATGAACAAGGGCCTGGAAGTCATCGAAGCTCACTGGCTCTTTGGAGTCCCTGTGGACAGGATCGACGTGCACATTCACCCCGAGAGCATCATCCACTCCATGGTGGAATACATCGATGGGTCGGTGATTGCCCAGCTTGGCATACCCGACATGAAGATTCCCATCGCCTATGCCCTTGCTTTTCCTCATCGGCTGCCCGTCAAAGGTCCATCACTGGATCTGTTTCATTTGGGCAAACTTTCCTTTTTTCCCCCCGACATGAAAAAGTTCCCATGTCTGAGGCTCGCCTATGAAGCCTGCCGTGTTGGCGCCACCATGCCCTGCGTGCTCAATGGGGCCAATGAGGTGGCAGTCCAGGCTTTTTTGGACTGCCGCATCGGCTTCACGGAGATTCCCCAAATCATCGAGGCCGTCATGGGAGGACACACTCCTCCCCCAAAAGCCACCCTGGAATCCCTTCTGGCTGCGGACCACTGGGCGAGACAGGAATCGGAAACGCTCATTCAAAAGCCTTCAGGAGCCTGATTGGGGCACGGGAAGATTCGACGTTCCGAAAAAGTATCCTCATGAACATTTGAGGATATGAATTTTGCATGGTGTTTGCCAATTGAAGGGAAATTCCTTAAATTATGAAAGACCGAAGCAGGCAGGTCTTCACAGAGAAACTTCAAAGGCTTTCACCCAAACATTGAGGATATCAGTTTGATCACGACCATCATTTCCACCATTGTCGTTCTCGGAGTTCTCATCTTCATCCACGAATTGGGACATTTCCTCGTGGCCAAGTGGTCCGGGGTCTCGGTTCTTCGATTTTCACTGGGTTTTGGTCCAAAGCTCATCACCATCCAAAAAGGTGAGACCGAATATTGCCTCTCCGCCATACCGTTGGGCGGCTACGTGAAGATGCTTGGAGAGGAAGTGGGTGAAGACGTCACCGAAGAACAAAAAGGCCGCAGCTTTGCTTCTCAACCCGTTTCCAAGCGGATGGGCATAGTTCTGGCCGGACCTTTGTCCAACTTTCTCCTGGCAATTCTCATATTTGCCATGATCTTCGCTTTCGCAGGGATTCCAAGGCCCATCGCGGAAATTGGCTCTGTGGCCGAAAGTTCTCCGGCACAAAAAGCGGGCCTGAAAGCGGGGGACCAGGTCTTGTCCATCAATGACCGCGAAATCTCAACCTGGGAGGAACTTTCCCGCTACATCGAAGAACAGGGAGAGAACCCTCTGTCCGTGGTGGTTTCCAGAAATGACCGTGTGATGAGGGTCACGGTGACCCCACAGATGTCTGAAACCACCAACATTTTTGGAGAGACGGTGAGCCGGCCCATCATGGGGGTGACCGCTTCAGGCAAAGTGGAGATAAAAGAAATTTCCTTTGTTTCCGCCATGTACCACAGCCTGGTCCAGACATGGAACTTGAGCAAGCTTTTCCTTCTCACAGTGGCTAAAATGATCGAGGGTGTGATCTCGCCCAAAACTCTGGGGGGACCCATTCTCATCGCCCAGCTGGCAGGCCAGCAGGCACAGGAAGGGCTCATCAACCTGATTTACTTCACCGCTCTCATCAGCGTCAATCTGGCGGTGCTCAATCTTTTGCCCATTCCCATGCTCGATGGAGGCCACCTTGTGTTCTACACCATTGAAGCCGTGCGGGGAAAACCTCTCAGCATGAGGACCATAGAATTGCTGCACAGAATAGGGCTTTTCCTGCTCCTGATGCTCATGCTGTTCGTTTTTTACAATGACATCATGCGGCTGATCCCGGGAGGCAGTCCTCCTTAGCCGCCGGAACAATCCACACTGAATGGGCGAACATGAAAATTTTAGCTGCGGACACTTCCACGGCAAGTGGAAGTGTCTGTCTCATGGATGGGTCCAAAGTAAAGGCCGAGTGGACCATCCAGTCGGAAATCACTCACAACCGGCTCCTTCTCAAAACCATCGACCGCACCCTTAAAGAAGTGGGATGGAATCTCCATGAAGTGGATGGGGTGGCGGTGACCACGGGACCGGGAAGCTTCACGGGGGTGCGCATTGGCCTCACCACCATGAAGACTCTGGCATGGTCTCTGGGCAAACCTTTCGCGGGCATTCCTTCATTGGACGCCCTGGCCTCTCAGCTGGCCTTTTCCCGCCACACCGTGTGCAGCATGCTCGATGCCCGCAAAAAGGAGGTATTTTTTGGGCTTTATCGAACCGACGGCCAAGGCAATCTTGTCCGTCAGGGAAATCTGCGGGTGGTGAAACCCGGGGAAGTTCTCCCATGCATTGGGGAACCCACTATTTTCTGCGGAGATGGATGGCTCGCCCACGAAGAATTTTTTCGCGCCAGCCTGGGTTCCAGGGCCCTGGGGGCCCCTTCGTCTCTGCACACTCTGCGGGCTGCTTTTGTGGCCCACCTGGCTCAAAAAAGGTTCCTTTCGGAGGACTTCGATGACCCCATGACGTGCGTGCCCATCTATATCCGCCCTTCGGAAGCCGAACTCAATTACCCCCACCTCTCCTCACACCTGAGTCAGCATGTGTCCTGAAAGATTTGAGCTTCAAGTCTTGCCCTTTACCGCTCCCTCCTCAGTTGCTAGAATGTGTGGGTAAGCTTCGAGTGAGGAGAGCAAGGTTTGACACACGTCTTTCTTCACACAGACCCTCTGAAAAGCTGGAATCTTGCAGCAAACGCCAGACAATACGGGAAAACACGGAGTTTTTTCAGCAAAAATTTGAGGAGGTTCACCCATGAAAGTCACCGTGAAGTGCTTTGCAAACTTGGCAGAAGCGGAAGCCTGCGACTATCGCCAGGCCACCCCCTATGACCTCCAGGAGGGTGCTACAGTGAGAGATTTGGCTCAAATGCTGAGTATCGACCCACAGCAGATCAAGTTGATCTTCGTGAATGGCAAAGGGGAAAAGCTGGACACGGTTCTCAAAGAAGGGGACCAGGTGGGCCTGGCTCCTCCTTCTGGCGGCATGTGATCGCCATTCAAAGGAAAACCGCGTGCAGGCAGAGGAAAAAGCTCGGCTGTGGATGAAATGCCACCGAGGGATACTGCGGCAATCCATTCGTCGCGCCCGCAGACATGCGGACTGGAGGAGAGTGTGCCATGCCCTCCTGGACCCTTTCTTTCCCGTCTCCTACCTTCTGAGAAATATGGTGATCCTTGAGCGGGAAACGCCATGGAAAAGGCTGACCCATCGGGGCAAAGTCCAGGCGATGCATTCCCTGCTTCGGGAAAGGGCATTGTTTTTTCTCCAGGTGAAAACATGGCTGAAAACCAATGGAGGCTATAAAACTATTGTGGATTTTTCTCCCCCCTTCGCGGGAAGGGGGACTCCCTCCTACTGCACCCACTGTGGGGGCTGCTGTGAAACGGCCAGCGGCTTCCCCGATTTTCCCTCCCATTCCATCATCCCCCAAAGGTGGAAAGAAATTTTCAGTTCAGGTCTGGGAAAGGGGCACCGCTTCTGCCCCTTTCTGTGGGAGTACCGAAAAACGGGCATGAGCCTCTGTGCCATACATCCTTGGCGAGCCAACCCCTGCAGGGTCTTTGGTGAAGATGATTGCACTTTCGTCCTTCAGGATCCCGATTTGGCCCATGTCACCCATGAAAAGCACATCGGAAAGGCTTTCAAGACTCTCATTCAGGGGATCAAAGCTTCCCCATTTTGAAAAAAACCTCAAGCCCCCCTTCATGCTCCCGAGACTGCTCCTCAAGCACAGAATTCCTTCAGGATGCCCCCTGCGGCCCCATGCCGTCACACCATGCCCATGGTGAAGAACTGGTCCGGCCAGGGAAAAGATTCCGGTGACCGCCCCGGAATTTGGCGCAAACGCCCTTGATAATTTTTCTTAAAAAAAATATATTTAACAGTTATTTTTTCTATTGGCACATTCCTCAATCCAAGAATAAGAAGTGTTCAATCATGAAATCCGTTGCCATCGTCGGAAGACCCAATGTGGGTAAATCCACTCTGTTCAACCGTATCTCCAGGGCAAGAGACGCCCTTGTGGATGATTTCCCTGGTGTCACAAGAGATCGAAAGCATGCTCAAGTCACCTGGAATGAAAAGACCTTTGCCTTCATCGATACGGGCGGATATGTCAGCGGGGACACCTCCCTTCTGGAGGGAAAAGCCAGGGAACAGATTCTGCTGGCCCTGGACGAAGCGGAGGTTCTCCTGTTCGTTGCCGACGCCAAAACGGGGCTTCATCCTGAAGACACACTGATTCTTGATCTGCTGAGGCGCACCTCCAAACCCATCTTCTTTGCGGTGAACAAAATCGACGGGCCTGAACAAACGAGGCACATCTCCGATTTCTATGAACTGGGCATCGAACGCATCTATCCCATCAGCGCCTCCCATGGTTTCGGAATAGGAGAACTGATGAATGACCTGGCGGCAGCGATTCCGTCGTTGTCGCAAGACCTTTCCCTGGATGATGACCATGAGAACCGTGAAATCCGCCTCGCCATCGTTGGAAGACCCAATGTGGGAAAGTCCACCCTGGTCAATCAACTCCTGGGCACCAACCGCGTGATCGTCAGCCCCATTCCAGGAACCACCCGTGATGCGGTGGATTCAGCTTTTGAGCAGAACGGCCAGCGTTACACCATCATTGACACAGCGGGAATCCGCCGAAAGGGAAAAACCAGGGAAAAACTTGAAAAACTGAGTATCATTAAAGCCTTAAAGAGCGTGGACCGCTGTCACATTGCCATCCTTCTCATGGATGCTCTTGAAGGGGTCACGGACCAGGACCTCCATATCGCCGGCTACCTTCAGGACCGCTCTCGGGCGTGCATCATAGGAATCAACAAGTGGGACCTGCTCAACCCCAGCTCCAGGGAAGCCAGGGGGCTCATCCAAAATGTGAAGGACCGGTTCCGGTTCTTTCCATTCGCTCCCATTCTCACTTTTTCCGCAGCGACAGGGAAAAAGGTCGGTAAAATCCTTCCCACCGTGAGAGAAGTTTTTCAGCAGTACAACGAGAGAGTCTCCACGGGCGTTGTCAATCGTGTGCTGGAAAAGGCGCTGCAGCAGCATGAACCACCCATGGTGAGCGGACGGCGCCTCAAGTTTTTCTATGCCACTCAGGCATCCATCAGGCCGCCCACTTTTGTCCTTTTCTGCAACTATCCTCACATGGTTCATTTTTCCTACGAAAGGTTCCTGACCAATCAATTCCGGGAAGCTTTCGGCCTGGACAAGACTCCCATTCGCCTCCTCTTTCGAGGCCGCCAGAGAGGAGCCACAGAAGAATGAATCGATACCACCGCCCGCCGGCACCCAGGAAGTCCCGGAAGAAGGGATGGATCCTCTTTCTCATGATCCTGGGTCTCGCCACGGCTTCGGTGCTTTATTTCTGGGACAGCAGGCGGCCCACGGAAGAGGGGGAGACCCTTTCGACCCCTCCCGCCCCCCACAAGCCGACCCTGGACCGTCCCCGTGTGGTGGTTTTTCTTCCCCTGAGCGGTCCTTTCCAGCAGGAAGGGCATTCATTGAGGGAGGGCATCGAACTTGGCTGGGATGAACTGGAGGGGGAAGGCTTTCAGGGTGAAATGATCATGGAAGATGTCAACGGTGAGGACTTTAATGTGGCCGGCGCCGCCCAGGCACTCGCCGCCGACCCCCACAATGTGGCGCTCATTGCCCACGTTCCTTCCCTCATGCTTGAGAAGCTCATTCCCTTGTGTGAAAAACACCATATGGTGCTCATTGCTCCTGCCAGTTCCCATGAAAGCCTGGCAGATCATGATTCAGTCATCACCCTGGTTTCATCGGATGGCGCCGAAGCCTTTCAAGGGGGACAGGCTGTGAGCCGAATGGGCTTTTCACGAGTTGCCGCCATCCATGACAGCACCCCCTTCGGAAAGCTTCTATCTGAAAGATTCAAAGAGGGAGCCATGGAGGCGGGATTGGAAGTTCAAGAGGTGGCCGCCTCCTGCGACGCAACCCTGTTTTCCCGGTCCATTGCCCATGCATTGGCGGCAGACCTCGTGTTCCTCGCAGGATCCCCCGTGTGGGGAGTTCAAGCGGCCGGCATCTTGAGCCAACAGGGCTACGAAGGCAAGGTGATGGTGCCCCAGGTTTACGACCGTTTCATTCTGGAAGATCTTCACGAACATTACAAAGGAAGGCTCCTGGTCATGAGGGCCCCCCTTCAAGAAAACGGGCATGATGCATCTTTCGGGCAGTTCATGCACAAGTTCGTCGCCGCCCATCTGAGGGAACCCGACTGGCTGGCCGCCCTGGGCTATGACACCATAAAATGGCTGCAGGAAGACCTTCAGCGGGACCCCCTGAGGCGCGAGGAGTTCAAGAACAGCCTGATGCAACGGTTCACGGCAGGACAAACCTTTTCGGGAGCCTCCGGAAAGGTGTCTTTCGGCTCCCATGGGGAAGCAGCTCGTGAGCTCGATGCCTTTTACTATGAAAAGGGTGATCTTCTCCCTGCGATGGAATCCAGGAGCAGATCATCAGCCATGGAAACGGCATTTCCTTGAAGTTTTTTCCCTAATATGCCAGGGAGCTTTCTTATGGCCTGCCCTTCTTCCTCTCGCTGACGCTTTCGGCAACCCTCTCCATAAATGCGGCATTTGGCCGCCAGCACTTTCAGCGCCTCCTCCTGCTGCCCTGAGCTGAGCGGTTGGGTCAAAAGGAGCCTGGCGAGGGATCGAATGCGATAAAGATCGAGAGAGGGGACGGTGGCTGAGAGCTGATCGTCATGCCCCCCGCGCTTCACAACGAAGGGCTTTTCAATCAAGCCTATGGGGTGAGAATACCCAATGCGAAGCCAGAGATCATAATCTTCACAGGCGGGCAAGGTTTCATCAAACCCCCCAACCTTCCTGAACAGGTCCGCACAAAGAAGCACTGCAGAAGGGCTCACCAGGCACCGCTCCAGGAGCTTTGGAAAGCAGTGACCGGATGGTTTCCGGTGGTACCTCTTAGGATTGATCCGCTTTCCATCACGGAGCCAGATCTCTTCCGTCTGGCAGATTTTCACATGGGGGTTCCTGGCCAGAAAGGAAATCTGCGCGCTCAATTTGCCGGGGAGCCACAAGTCGTCGGAATCGAGAAAGGCAATCCAGCGCCCCCTGGACCTTTCAACTCCATGATTGCGGGCCGCACTCACGCCCCTGTGAGCCTGCACGATCACATCTATGGACTTTTCAGAAGGGGACTTTTCAGAAGGGGACTTGCCAAAAGGGGCCAGGGCCTGAAGAGTGCCGTCGGTGGAACCATCGTCCACGACGATCACTTCCATGGGAACCCCGTCCTGAGCAAGGGCGGAAGCCACCGCCTCCTTCACAAGATGGCTGCGATTGCGGGTGGGGATGACGACACTGACCAGGGGCCCTGCCCCTAAAAGAGAAGGTTCCATAAAATGGCCAAAACCCCGAGGGAAATGATTGCCCCTTCAATGAAAGCCTCGGACATGGGATCACGCCGCAAGGGTTCTTTGCAGATGGAACGCACACACCAGAGCAGGGCGCCCAGTCCCGCCAGGACCACCAG
>SLCH01000129.1 GCA_007125915.1 Syntrophobacteraceae bacterium | reverse complement strand
TGGATTACGACCTTGCGGGAAGGGAACGCCAGACGAGGCGGGGCTTCATCTGCGCGTTGCGCCTTGAAGATTTCAGTTCCGGAAACGTACGGCCTCATGAAAAAACCTTTCAGGCGGTCAAGGATGAGCGTCTCGCCCTGATGCGTGTTTGCCGGGCCAACCTCAGCCCCGTTTTTGCCCTTTATGGTGATTCCTCCCAGGAAGTGGACCACTTTCTCAGGCAGGGGAAAAGAGGCGACCCCGTCCTTGCGTTCCAAGACGAGAAGGGCTTGGAACACAGAATCTGGATGGTCCAGGACAGGGGGCTTCTGAAACAGGTGAGAGAGCGGATGCAGGACAAGACCCTGTTCATCGCCGACGGGCACCATCGGTATGAGACCGCTGTCAATTTCAGAAATCTCATGCGCCGTGAACATCCTCAGGCAGGTCCCAACGCGTCCTTTGAATTCATCATGGTCTATCTTTCCAACATGAACCAGGAAGGGTTGACCATTCTCCCCACCCACCGCCTTTTGAAAAACCTCCACAGCCCCAACCTGGAGGGGGTCCTGAAGACAGCCCGGGATTTTTTCACCATTTCCACCCATGGGGTGGACGAGGGGGCTCAGGAAGAATGGCAGCAGCGCTTGAGCGAGGGTGCCGATGGGCAGAAAACGGTCATGGGGCTCCTGGGAAAAGATGCGGCGTTTTTCCACATTCTCGAGTCCAAGAGGGAATCCATCGATGCCTTCCTGGCCCAAGGGGGTGTTGCCCCGCAACTGAGAACCCTGGATGTGGTGATTCTCGACCGGATCCTGCTCAAACACCTCATGGGGCTGTCCGAGTCTTTCCTGGCCAACGAGCACAACATTCATTTCAAGCATGACTTTGGCGAGGCCATGGAAAAAGTCAGAAAAGGCTTTTATGACCTGGGCTTTTTCATCAATCCCACGCGCATCGAACAGGTGCAGGAAGTGGCGGAGGCGGGCCTCATCATGCCTCACAAATCCACTTACTTTTACCCGAAGGTGGGCAGCGGACTGGTCATCCGTCCTCTTCTGCAGGAAGAGGAAGCCATCCTCTGATGGAGCGAAAAACATCAACGACCGTTGATTCCCTCTTCAACGGGCGGCTGATCCTGCGTCAGCCCAAAGATGGGTATCGTTTCTCCCTCGATGCCATACTGCTGGCGGGGCTCACCCGTGCAGTGCCCGGGGGCAGGGTCATGGACCTTGGAACGGGCTGTGGCGTTGTGGCGATCATTCTCGCTCACCGGGGTCAAGCCAGGCAGATTGTGGGCGTGGAGCTTCAGAAGGAGTTGGGGGATCTGGCAAAATGGAATGTGGGGGAAAACGGTTTTGAAAATCTTGTGGAGATAGTTTCCCTGGACTTCCGCTGCGTGGCAGCCCATTATCCTGCCGGAAGCTTCGACCTCATCGTGGCCAATCCTCCCTATCGCCGCCTTCGATCGGGAAGGATGAATCCCCATGGGCAAAAGGCTCAGGCACGCCATGAACTCACGGGGTCCGTTCAGGATGTGTTTGCCGCAGGCAGGCATCTTCTCCCTGTGGGGGGCCGGTTGGCGATCATTTATCCTGCCGGGCGCCTGGTTCACCTTCTGGTGTCGGCGGTGGAGCACGGATTCGCTCCCAAGCAGCTCACCATGATTCACACCGACAGCTCCGGCACAGGCCGTCTGGTTCACGTGGAGTGTCGAAAGGGTGGGGGAGAGGAACTGGAGGTGAAGCCTCCCTTTTTCGTCTACGACGGGAAAGGTTCCTACACCACCGGCATGCAGCAGCTTTACCACTGGGAGCCTGCCCCTTGCCATTGCTGAAAGTTCTTTTCAGCACGGAAGGGGACCCATTGGCTCAGTGTATTTTTCGGGGATTGGGAAAACGCCTTTCCCCGGGAAGGGGCGGAATCGAGGGGGAAAAAACATGTTTGCTGTTCGTGAAATCCTGGCGAAAGAAAAGTGTTGGCAGAAAAAGGAGCAAAAATGGATCTTGGTTTAAAAGACAGGGTGGCGTTTGTGGCTGGTGGAAGCCAGGGGTTGGGCAAGGCCGTGAGCCTGGAGTTGTGTCGTGAGGGGGCCAGGGTGGCCATCTGCGCCCTGGATGATCCCGAGCTTCCCAAAACGGTGGAAGAATTGCGCTCGGCCACCGGGGCCGAGGTCATCGGAGTTCCTGCCGATGTGAGTGATGCGGAGCAGGCCAGGAGCTTTGTGAGAAAAGGAATCGAGCACTTTGGGACCGTGGATGTGCTCGTGAACAATGCGGGAGGGCCTCCATCCAAGACTTTTCTTGAAATTGACGATGACACGTGGCTGCAGGGGGTGAACCTGAACCTCATGAGCACCATCGTCATGACCCGGGAGGCCGTCCCTGTCATGATGGAAAAACGTTGGGGCCGCGTCATCAACATGACTTCCATCTCGGTCAAGCAGCCCATTGACGGGCTCATTCTTTCCAACACGGTGCGCGCGGGAGTGGTGGGGCTGGCCAAGAGCCTTTCCAACGAACTGGCCACGTACAACATCACGGTGAACAATGTCTGCCCCGGCTACACCATGACGGAGCGGGTGCGTTCTCTGGCAGAGGCCATAGCCCAAAAGGAAGGGACGACATCGCAGGAAATCATCCAAAGATGGGAGTCCTCCATTCCCATGAAGCGGCTGGGAACAGTGGAGGAGTTTGCCGCCCTGGTCACATTCCTTGCCTCCCAGCGGGCGGGATACATCACGGGGGCGTCCATCCAGATTGATGGCGGCTGGTACAAGGGCGTGATGTAGCATAGAAAAGGTGAACGGGTCATGGGCAGTCGTACGGCTTATATCAGGTCGGTGGGACGCTTTCTCCCTGAAAAGAGGCTCACCAATGAAGACCTGGAAAAGATGGTGGACACCACCAGCGAATGGATCTTGACGCGCACGGGAATCCGTGAGCGCCGCATACTGGAACCGGGCCTGGGCAATTCCTACATGGCCGTCCGGGCTGCACGGGAATGCCTGGAAAGGGCCCAGGTTTCCCCGGAGGAAATTGAAGTCATCATCGTGGGCACCATCACTCCGGACATGCCCTTTCCCGCAACGGCCTGCCTGGTGCAAAAGGAACTGGGGGCTTCCAGGGCATGGGGCTTTGACCTTTCGGCAGGCTGTTCCGGCTTCATTTTCGCTCTCAGTACGGCCGCCCAGATGATCGAATCGGGGGGGCAGGAGAAGATCCTGGTCATCGGCAGCGATGTCATGAGCCGCATCATGGATTACCAGGACAGGAACACCTGCATCCTTTTCGGAGACGGAGCCGGTGCTGTGCTTCTTGAGCCCTGTCCCGACAAGGACCATGGCATTCTGGACTACATTCACCACACGGACGGCAGCGGAGGGGATCTTTTATGTTTGAAGGCGGGAGGCAGTTTGAGGCCGCCCACGCTGGAGTCCGTCAGGAACCGGGAGCACTATGTGCGCCAGCAGGGAAGCCAGGTCTTCAAGTATGCCGTGAAAGAAATGGCTCAGGTTTCCGGCGCCATTCTGGAAAGAAATGGTCTGACGGGTGAGGATCTGGCCTTGTTTCTCCCCCACCAGGCCAACTTGCGCATCATCGATGCCTGTGCCCAAAGAATGGGCATTGACAGGGACAGGGTGATCATCAATGTGGACCGTTACGCCAACACCACAGCGGGAACCATTCCTCTTTGCCTTTATGATGCCCTCGTGGAGCAGAACCGGGTGAAGAAGGGGGATTACCTGGTGATGTCCGCCTTTGGGGCGGGATTCACGTGGGGAAGTGTTTTGCTGCGCTGGTGGTGATTTCACGGAAGGGGCGCCCAGTCAAGCTTGGCGCCCCTGATTTTTGAAATTGTCCTGATTCACGGAGAACAGATCAAAAGCCGGCTCTCCTGAGAAGATCTTCCCACCGTTTGTCTGTCTGCCTCTGAAATTCTTCCACTTGCTCAGGGGTCATCTTCCTGAAACGGCCCTGCATGCTCAAGTATTCGTCCACCGTTTTCTTGCGCCCGCTCTTGGCCATGCTCAGGCTTTTACCCGTCAGCTGCAGTTTGTCCTTTTCCATTTCGTAAAGCACGATGATGGCGCTTTCCACGGCGAGGCGCCCGAGTTTCACCGTGTCTTTCGTGTGGAACCCCCAGCCCGTGGGGCAGGGAATGGCCAGGTGAATGAAGCGGGTGCCTTTGATATTCTTGGCTTTGGCGAACTTGTTGTACACGTCGCCGGGGTAGGAGGAGCACGTGGTTGCCAGGTACGCGGGATGGTGTGCTTCCATGATCTGAATGAAGTCTTTTTTGGACTGCTCCTTGGGGAGGATGGGAGTCGTGGTGGTGACGGCGCCCGCAGGGGTGGCGCTGGATCGCTGCACACCCGTGTTCATGTAGGCTTCATTGTCATAGCACACGTAGATGAAGTCCGTTTCCCGTTCGGCGGCGCCGCTCAGTGCCTGAATGCCCATGTCGAATGTTCCGCCGTCCCCCGCCATGGCGAGAACGGTGAAATCCTGCCCCGTGGCTTTGAATCCCGCGACGAGGCCGGCCGCCGAAGCCGCCGTGCTGGCAAAGGTGTTGTTGACCGCATTGATCCTGACGGGCGTTTTGGGGTACATGCCGTGGAGGATGGTCAGGCAGCAGGCGGGGTGGGTCATGATGGTGTTGGGTCCGAGAGCCTTGAGCATGAAGCGGTAGGCGATGGGCAGCCCGCATCCGGCGCAGGTTCGGGTTCCCGGCATGATGTATTCTTTTTCCGGTATATCCAGTATGGCCGTTGACATCTTTTTCTCTTTCCTTCCTTTTGTGGGTTCCGGGACCCTAAATCCCATATCCAAACCACCTGGGGTTTGTTCGGATTTTGCCTTCCGCTGCCTCTTCCGCTGAGTCACGGGCGATCTGTTCCAGATCCTTTGGTTTGACGTCTTTGCCCCCCAGTCCCACGATGGTGTTGAAAATGGCGGGGCGGCTTCCGTTTTCCTGGTAGAGGGCTGCCTTGAGTTCCGTGGCCAATGCCCCCTCGTAACCGTAGCTGATGGCTTTTTCCACCACCAGGAGGATTTTTGCCCTGGAAACGGCCTGAGCGAGGGTGGCGGCGGGAAAGGGACGAAAGACGCGCAGGCCGATGACTCCCGCCCTGATTCCCTGCGAGCGCAGGGAGTCCACCGCTTCCGTGGCTTCGCTGGACAGGGATCCCATGGTCACGAAGAGCATTTCCGCATCTTCCCATTGATACCGAAAAAGGCAGTCTTCATAGGAACGCCCGGTCAACTGGGCAAATTCCCTGGTGGCCGCACCGATGGTGGGCCAAGCGTCTTCAAATGTTTGCTGCAGACGGTGGCGAAACCCCATGTAGCTTGGACAGAGTTCCCCGTGGGGGTCCGGAATGGGATCTGTGAGTACCACAGGGTTTATGTTGACGGGATTCTGAGGGTCGATCTTGTAGGGTGTTTTGTAGGGGGGAAGGAAACCGTCGACCTGCTCTTCCGAGGGGGTTTCCACGGGCATGACCGTGTGTGAGAGCCTGAATCCGTCAAAACAGATCATGACCGGAATGAGCAGCTGTTCGGCGATTTTGTAGCCCAAAATGGTCTGATCCAGCACTTCCTGATTGTTCATGCAGTAAAACTGCATCCAGCCTGTATCCCGTTGAGCGATGGTGTCCTGCATGTCGTTGAGAATGGTCCAGGGCGCTCCCAGGCCACGGTTGGTGACAGGCATGACTATGGGAAGCCGTGCTCCTGCGGCCCAGTGGAGCTGTTCGTGCATGTAGGCCAAGCCGTTGGCCGCCGTGGCGGTGAAAACTCTTGCTCCCACAAGGGAGGCGGAAATGCACACCGTCATGGCCGAGTGTTCGCTTTCCACCCGCACCAGTTCAGCCTTCAACTGGCCGCTTTCCAC
>SLCH01000040.1 GCA_007125915.1 Syntrophobacteraceae bacterium | reverse complement strand
CAGGTGGAAGCGGACGTTTCCGAGTCCAACATTCAGCAGGTTGCCGTGGGCCAGCCCTGTCTCATTCAGCTGGATGCCTTGCCCCAGGAGCGCTTTGAGGGAAGGGTGCACATGATTGTGCCAACGGCGGACCGCAGCAAGGCTTCCGTCATGGTCAAGGTCAGTTTTGACAGGAAGGATTCCAGGGTTCTTCCCGAGATGGGGGCGAGAGTCAGTTTCCTTTCCCGTGAAATAGAGGCCCACGAATCCGAGGCCGTTCTGGCGGTCCTTTCTTCTGCGGTGGTGCATCGGAATGGCAAGGATGTTGTCTTTGTTGTTAAAGAGGGAGTGGCCAGAGAAACTCCCGTAAAAAGAGGGATGAAACTGGGGGACTTTCTGGAAATTATGGATGGCCTCGCTTTGGGGGATCAGGTGGTTCTTGCACCGCATGACCTCCGTCACATGGCTCGAGTGAAAATTGAGGAGTAAAAGTTGAAGACATGACTCTCGTCGAGATTCGCAACGTCAGCAAATCTTACATCAAAGGGGACCAGACCATACCGGTGCTCCAAAACATCAACCTCTCCATTGGAAGAAAGGAATTCATTGCCCTCATGGGGCCTTCCGGCTCGGGCAAAAGCACCCTTCTCAACCTCATTGCGGGTCTTGACAGTGCCGATTCGGGAGTCATCAGCGTGGATGGCATGGACATATCCTCCCTTTCCCAGAGGGACCTTGCGCGCTGGCGCTCTTTGCATGTGGGCTTCATTTTTCAATTCTACAATCTCATACCTGTGCTCACCGCCTTTGAGAACGTGGAGCTTCCCCTTCTCCTTACAGGTCTCACAAAGAGGCAGCGGCGGGAGCATGCTTTGACGGCCCTTCAGCTGGTCAAGCTGGAGGATCGACTGGACCACTATCCCGGCCAGCTCTCC
The DNA here is from genome assembly GCA_007125915.1 of Syntrophobacteraceae bacterium. GTDB lineage: Bacteria > Desulfobacterota > Syntrophobacteria > Syntrophobacterales > Syntrophobacteraceae > SLCH01. The sequence continues at coordinate 4,993 of SLCH01000040.1, read as the reverse complement.
GGCGGCCAGCAGCAGCGTGTGGCCATCGCGCGCGCCGTGGTGTCGGACCCCACCCTGTTGGTTGCCGATGAGCCCACGGGGGATTTGGACCGGGTCTCGGCGGAGGATGTTCTGCAGCTCATGGAGCGGTTGAGTGCCGATTTAGGCAAAACGGTCATCATGGTGACTCACGATCCAAGGGCCGCAAGAAAAGCCCACAGAATGCAGTTTCTCGACAAAGGTGTGCTTGCCGATGCTCCTGAAGATACTCTTTCGGAATGCTTTTAGGCACAAGGTGAGGACCACCCTCACCATCTGTGGCATTGCCGTGGCCATTCTGGCATTCGGGCTTCTCAGGACGGTGGTCACCGCCTGGTATGCCGGTGTTGAAGCAGCTTCCGCCAATCGCCTCATCACACGCAATGCCACATCTCTCGTCTTCCCCCTGCCTCTGGCCTACAAGGACAAAATTCGAGGCGTGGAGGGGGTCACCCGCGTGTCCTACGGCAACTGGTTTGGAGGCGTGTACATCACGGAGAGAAATTTCTTTGCAAACTTTGCCGTCGAGCCAGGGGCCTATCTCAAGCAATATCCCGAATATGTTCTGACCGACCTTGAAAAGGAGGCTTTCCTGAGGGATCGAAGGGGCTGCATTGCGGGGGCCAACCTGGCCAGAAGATTCGGGTGGAAGGTGGGTGACAGCATAACTCTTAAAGGAACCATTTTTCCGGGGGACTGGGAATTGGTTTTGCGAGGAATATACCGAGGCCGGGAAGATAACGTCGATGAAAACCAGTTTTTCTTTCACTGGGATTACCTCAACGAAACGGTGAGGAGGACTCAGCCGGGAAGAGCAGACCAGGTGGGGTTCTATGTCATCACCATTGCTCATGCCCAGGAAGCGGCGATGATTTCCGACCGTGTCGATGCCCTTTTCAGAAATTCCTTTGCCGCCACTCTCACGGAAACGGAAAAAGCCTTTCAACTGGGATTTGTCTCCCTGAGCGAGGCTATCCTGACGGCCATCAGGTTGATTTCTCTCGTGGTCATAGGAGTCATCATGGCCGTTGCGGCCAACACCATGGGCATGTCCGTGAGAGAGCGCCTGGGAGAGTATGCGGTGCTAAAAACCCTCGGATTTGGAAATACTTACGTGAGCCTCATCATCCTGGGTGAATCCCTGGTGATCGCCGTTCTGGGAGGATTCCTCGGCATGGTGTGCACCTTTCCTGCATCTGAAATGGTGGGCAGAGCGGTGGGGGATTATTTTCCCGTGTTCGTGGTGGCCCGCGAAACCCTTTACCTGGAATTCCTGGCTGCGATCCTGGTGGGGAGTGTGGCGGCCCTTTTCCCCATGTGGCGAGCATCCACGGTGCCCATTGCCGAAGGACTCAGGAGAATCAGCTGAATGGGACTGATCCTGGCTTACAGTCTGCGCAATCTTCTCACCAGGAAAATGACCACAGTCCTCACAGCGGCGGGTATGGCCCTGGTGGTATTTGCGTTTGCCTCCATCATCATGCTCGCTGAGGGGCTTGAGAGGACACTGGTCGACACAGGATCCGACGACAACGTGGTGGTTTTGCGGCGCGGTTCCGGATCAGAGGTGCAAAGTGGTGTTGGCCGTGATCAGGCCGCCATCGTGGAAACTCAGCCCGAAATAGCCCTGGGCCCCGACGGAAAAAAACTCGTTGCCAGAGAGCTGGTGGTTCTCGTCACCATGACCCGGCGTGCATCGGAAACATCGGCCAACGTGGTTGTTCGAGGTGTGTCGGAGAACTCTTACCTCCTGCGCCCCCAGGTCCAACTGGCGGAGGGCCGTATTCCTTCCCCCGGGGTGAACGAAGTTGTGGTGGGACAAAGCATAGCTCAGAGGTTCAAGGGAGCCGAACTGGGCAATGAGCTCTTCATCGGGGGCAGGAACTGGAGAGTGGTGGGCATCTTTGACGCTGGAAACACAGGGTTCAGTTCCGAGATTTGGGGCGATGTGGATCAGTTCATGCAAACGTTTCGAAGACCTGCCTACTCGTCCGTCATTTTCCGGCTGAGCCGCACTGACCTGTATGCCAGCGTGCGGAATCGCATGGATAGCGATCCACGGCTGACCCTGGAGGCCAAAAGAGAAACACAGTACTATCGGGATCAGTCCCGAGCTCTCAGCACCTTCCTGAGAGTTCTTGGTGTCACCCTCACCCTGGTTTTTTCTTTTGGCGCCATTGTGGGAGCCATGATCACCATGCATTCGGCCGTGGCCAACCGAACTGGGGAAATCGGAACCTTGAGGGCCCTTGGCTTTCAAAGGCGAACCATCCTCCTTGCCTTTCTCGTGGAGTCCCTCGCCCTGGGTTTCATCGGAGGAGCCGTTGGGCTTGCGGGGGCTTCCTTTCTGCAGTTTTTCACCGTATCGACCACCAATTTTCAAACTTTTTCCGAACTGGCCTTCAGCTTCACCCTCACCTTTGATATCGTTTACAAAGCCATGAGCTTCTCTCTCATCATGGGGTTTCTTGGAGGTCTTCTGCCCGCTTTGAGAGCAGCTCGCATGAACATTGTGGAGGCCCTGAGAGAGGTTTGATGCTTTCCGCGCGGAGAGAGGGGGTACAAGGTCTTTTGTGACAAGCTGTTCGCAAGGTTTCTTCAGTGAGCCATTTGTTCCGTTTGTTCCGTGAATAAGAAGCCAAAGCCTGGAGGAAAAAATGGGCAAGAGAAGGATTGGAATTTTGACTGGCGGAGGCGATTGTCCCGGCTTGAACGCTGTGATACGGGGCGTCACCAAGAGCGCCATCAACAGGTACGGCATGGAAGTCATTGGATTTCATGACGGCTTTCGAGGCTTGATCGAAGAAAAATTCTCCTTTCTGACCTTTGAAAGTGTTTCCGGCATTCTCAACCAGGGTGGCACGATCATCGGGAGTGACAACAAGGCCAACCCTTTTCAATACAGACCCCATGACTGTGGCAAGGATGTGCATGTGGACGTTTCCGATCAGTGCATGCAGTTCTATGAAGATCTCGGCTTGGATGCCCTCATCTGTATCGGGGGTGACGGCACCATGACCATCGCGGGAATGCTCATGCAGAAAGGGGCCAAAGTGGTAGGGCTTCCCAAAACCATCGACAAGGATTTGGAAGGGACGGACATCACCTTTGGCTTCGACACAGCGAGAGCCATTGCCACCGAAGCCATAGACCGCGTGCACACCACAGCCCAGTCACACCAGCGGGTGATGCTTGTGGAGGTCATGGGGCGCAACGCGGGCTGGCTGGCCATGGAGGCGGGAATAGCCGGCGGTGCGGATATTGTGCTCATACCTGAAATTCCCTATGACATGGAAGAAGTGCTTCGGGTGGTCAGGAGAAGGAATCATTTCGGAAGGCGCTTCAGCATCATCGCCGTGGCCGAGGGAACCAAGGGGATCGATGGTGAGCAGACAGTCCACAAAATTGTTGCAGACAGCCCCGACCCCGTGCGGCTGGGGGGCGTCAGCCATGCCATCGCCCACGAAATAGAGTCTAAGACCGGCATAGAGTGCAGGGTGGTGATTTTGGGGCATGTGCAGCGGGGAGGCTCTCCCACGCCGAGCGATCGATTGTTGGGGACTCAGTTTGCCGTCAAGGCCATGGAATTGGTCGACAAGGGCCACTTCAACTGCATGGTGGGTCTTCAGGGATGCAGCATGGTTGCCGTTCCCCTGGAAAAGGTGATGGGAAAACAGCGCCTTGTGCCTCTGGATTCGCCACTCATTGATGCGGCAATGGCAGTGGCCACGAGCTTTGGTGTGAAGGAAATCCGCTGAGATTCAGAGAAAGGGAGTGTCCCTGCAATGTTTTTCGAGCATGGGACTGGAAGCTTTCCATAGGAGTGGACTGATGAAGAGGGTTGTGATTGTGACGGGCGCCTCCTCGGGTTTGGGGGAAGCGGTGGCCCGTCAGCTCGCTGCCGAAAAGGTTCAGCTCATTCTCGTGGCGCGGAGAAAAAGCGCTCTTGAAAAAGTGGCTGCAGACCTGAAGGTCACATATGGTGTGAATGTTTTGGCCATTCCAGGCGATGTGAGCGATCCTGGGCTGGCGGTAAAAGCCGTTCATGCCGGTAACGAAGAACTGGGTCGCATCGATGGGCTGGTGAACAACGCGGGCATTCTGGATCCCATGGGAAAAGTGGACCAGGTGGACCCTGCGGCCTGGAAGTACAACCTTGAGGTGAATCTTCTGGGGCCATTCTATTTCATGCGGGAGGCCATGGCAACCCTTCGCAAGTTTCGTGGCCGAGTGGTCAATGTGAGTTCAGGGGCAGGTGTCACTCCCATGGATTCCTGGAGCGGTTACTGCAGTTCCAAAGCCGGGCTGATCCACCTTTCCCGTGTGATTGCGCTGGATGAGCCCCATGTGGTGACCGTGAGTTTCCGGCCCGGTGTGGTGGATACGGAAATGCAGGATTTCATACGCAGGGAAGGCTCGGGAAGAATGAGCGGAGAGCGGCTCACCTATTTTGAGAACCTGAAGAAGGAGGGCAAATTGCTGCCGCCGCAAGTGCCTGCAAAGGCGGTGGCCTGGTTGGTTTTGAAGGCTCCCAGAGGGTTGAGTGGGGATTTTGTGCCCTTTGACGATCCAAGAATAGGTTCACTGGATGAGTGAAGAGAAAGGGTGGATTGAAAGACCCGGGGAGTCGACTTCCCTTGAGCGGATTTCAAAAATTCAATGATCATGAAATCTTATAAGGTTCTGGGGCTTCGTTGGGGGTATGGTGAATTCAAGGTTCGCAAAAATCCATTGACAGCAGAATATTGAGGGTGTAGAAGGACGTTTCTTCAGCGATGGAGGCTCTTGTTCGGGAATTTCGGTTGGTTTCAGGAGGCGGGTTGAATTTTTGAGAAAAGGGTTGACGGAAGCTGGGGAAGGGAGTAGGTTACGGATTCTTGTCGTTGTGGAAGAAATTTCTTGACGGCGGTTTTTTGAGGAGTTAGATTAGAAAGTCCCTGAGGGCAGGGGCTCTGTTCTTTGGAAACTAAATAGT
>SLCH01000057.1 GCA_007125915.1 Syntrophobacteraceae bacterium | reverse complement strand
GTCATCACCGTGCGGGGATGTGAAAGGGTGATGATTTGAGGTGACTCCCTCTTCCGTGGCCTCAAAGAGAGGAAAATCCGTGACCCACAGGGGGCAGAAAGCATGGGGGGGAATGAGCCCCAATCTTTGGCCGAGATGAAGGCGCAACTGCCCCAAGGCGGAAACCACCGTCTCGTAGGATGGGTCGGCAATCATGAGGATCACATCGCCCGTGGCGGCTTCAAACCGATCTAAAATGGATTGTTTTTCCCCGTCGCTGAAAAACTGAACGATATTGGAATCCAGGTCCCCGTCCATCACGCGCATCCAGGTCATGCCCTTGGCCCCGAAGGAGGGCACGATTTCCTTGGCGTACTCGTTTTGCAGAACGTTCTTGCTGAGCTTTTCCGACTGGCCGCGCACATTGATGCCTTTGATGCACCCGCCGCGCTGAAGGATTTGCCTGAAAATTCCGTAGCGAGTGTTGTGAAAGATGTCCGTGGCCTCTACAAATCGAAGCCCGAAGCGCAGGTCCGGGCGATCGGTGCCATAGGAATCCATGGCTTCACGGTAGGTCATTCTTGGAAAGGGGCGGGGCAGAGGGATGGAACCGGCCTGAAACATGCGGCAGACCAATTCTTCTGTGAGTTCACAGATGAATTGCTCGTCCACAAAGGACGCTTCCAGGTCCAGTTGAGTGAACTCGGGCTGTCGGTTGGGCCGCAGGTCTTCGTCCCGAAAGCAGCGGGTCACCTGAAAGTAGCGCTCGAAACCTGCCACCATGAGCAGCTGCTTGAAAAGCTGGGGTGACTGGGGCAGAGCATAAAACTGCCCGGGAAAATGCCGGCTGGGCACCAGGTAGTCCCTGGCCCCCTCGGGGGTGCTTTTGGTGAGCATGGGGGTCTCCACTTCCACAAACCCCTGCTCGTCCAGGTAGTCACGGGCACACTTGACGATGCGGTAACGTTTGAAAAGATTCTCCTGCATGGTGGGGCGGCGCAGGTCCAGGTAGCGATACTGAAGCCTGAGGTCTTCGGCGACGGAATCGGTGCGCCTGGACCCGCCTTCCGCCAGCATCGCTTTTTCGGAGACTGGAAAAGGAAGGTTCTGTGACCGGCTGAGAATGGTGAGCTCTTCCGCAGTGACCTCAATGGTGCCCGTTTCAATGTGGGGGTTTTCCGTACCCTGAGCCCTTCGGTTCACCCGTCCTGTGACCTCAACGCAAAACTCACTCCTCAGGGACCCCGAGAGCCTGCACACGTGGGAAGGGGTGACCTCCGGGCTGAAGACCACCTGAACGATTCCTGAACGATCCCTCAAGTGGATGAACAGGACATCTCCATGATCTCTCAGGGCATCCACCCAACCCGCAAGGCGCACCCTTTCCCCCACATGGGAAAGATTGAGTTTTCCACATGAAACTCGTCCATCCTTTGACATGCTTTGACTGCCCTTTCTTCATGAAGTGAAAAGGGATGCGGTGGCACCTCGGCCCTGACCCAGTCCCTTGGGGCCACCACGGCCGGCAGGGGACTTCCGCAGGCGCCGCCCGATGCCGTTCCCTCGAGAAGCACCACACATTCAGTTGCACTAATAACGGGGCGCCAGTATAAGTAAAACTCAAATAAATGAAAAGGATGGATTGAAGGACCATTCGTCGTCAGTCCGAAGGTGACCGGGAAACAACACTCAATGGAGAGAAAGGACCGCCAAAGGCATGAAAACCATCAAGATCATGCCCTGCCTGGACATGAAAAATGGCCGCGTGGTGAAGGGCATTCATTTCGTGGACCTCAAAGACGCCGGGGACCCCGTGGAAAATGCCGCCTTCTACCAAAAGGAGGGGGCCGATGAACTGGCCATGCTCGACATTGCCGCCACCCTGGAAAATCGTAAAACCCGCCTGGAATGGGTCAACAAAGTGTCATCGGTCATCACCATTCCCCTCACCATGGGTGGAGGCATTTCCACGTTGCAGGACATGGAAGATGTTTTCGCCGCGGGGGCGAGCAAGGTTTCCGTGAACAGCGCCGCAGTCCGCACTCCCGGGCTCATAGATGACGGCGCCAAAGCTTTTGGTCCGGACAGGGTGATCGTGGCCATCGATGGAAAACGCAATCCATCCATGGCGTCGGGATTTGAACTGGTGGTCGCAGGGGGCACGAAACCTGTGGGCAGGGATGCGGTCCAGTGGGCGAAGGAATGTGAGCAAAGAGGGGCGGGAGTCATCCTTCCCACCAGCATGGACGGTGACGGAACTCAAAAAGGGTATGATCTGGAGTTCACACGAGCCATTTCCAGGGCTGTGGGCCTGCCCGTCATTGCTTCGGGCGGTGCCGGCAGTCTCGAGCACTTTTATGAAGGAGTGGTTCAGGGAGGAGCAGAAATTCTTTTGGCCGCTTCAGTCTTTCATTATCGAACCCTCAGCATTCGTCAGGTGAAGGAATACCTGAAAGAAAAGGGTCTCCCTGTCAACCTGTGAAGGACGACATTTCACCGCAGGGGAAAAATGCCAGGCTTCAGTGATCCACCCTTTAAGGAGTGAATCAACGGGAGGAGTGTGAGGAAAATGGAGGCAAATGAGTTCCCATGAAGATATGGGTGGATGCAGACGCCTGTCCGGGCGCCGTCAAGGAATTGATCATCCGTGTGAGCCAGCGGCACAGAATCCCCGTGGTGTTCGTGGCCAACAAGCACATCGGTGTGCCCCTGTCAGCTCATATTGCAACGGTGCGGCTGGACAAGGATCCGGAAGCGGTGGATGAATACATGGTAGAGCATGCCCGGAGAGGGGACATGGCCATCACCCAGGACATTCCTCTGGCCTCCCTTCTGATCCCCAAGGGAGTGACCGTCATCACACCCCGCGGAGAACTTCATGCAAAAGGGAACATTGGGGAGCGCCTTTCCCTCCGCAACTTCATGCAGGACATTCGGGAGGCGGGTGGAACCACTCCGGGTCCATCCCCATTCACTCAAAAGGACAAACAGCGTTTCTCTGACACCCTTGACAGGGAGATCACCAAATTTTTGAAAGAACGGGACTCTCAGAGCGCCACTCCTCTTCAACCTTAGGGCCCTTTCTCCTGTTCATTTTTTGACCCCTATCGATAGATGGCCAAAATTCCCCTCCTCACCGGCCTGGGCCCAGCACGTCTTCACGCCCAAAGCAGGAAAAATTTTCAAATCCCTCCAAAAAGTCTTTACTGCCCCTTCGATCACGCTGTGGATCATGGGATTATTGGCGGGGACACCTTGAGTTCAAGCATGATAGTGTTTAACAGTAAACGTATTGGAAGGAACGTGCCCATGGGGAACCTGCCGCCAATGGAACGAATTTCAAGCCATTTGCGCGGCTGAATATGTGGCGCGAAAACCCGCAGAAATGAAACATTACCTTATGGAAAATGCATTTGGACAACGACCGGAAAAAGCTGAGTAGAAGTGAAGGAACACCTGCGGCGTATTCGAATGAGGTTGCAATCAAGCGCCATCGGAAATGAGACCGGTGGGACATCAACTCAACTTTTTAAACTATGAGGAGTCATCATGGCCATCACACTTCCCGAACTGCCCTATGCCAAAAACGCACTTGAACCTTTCATCGGCTCACAAACTCTCGAAATTCATCATGGAAAACACCACAAGGCTTACGTGGACAATGGAAACAAGCTCATTGAGGGAACGGACCTGGCGGACCTTCCTCTGGAAGACATCGTCAAGAAGGTCGCAGGAGATCCATCCAAGGCTGGAATCTTCAACAACGCAGCTCAAGTATGGAATCATTCATTCTACTGGAAGTGCATGAAACCCAATGGGGGAGGAGCGCCCACGGGAGCTGTTGCAGACAAGATCAAGGCGGATTTCGGAAGTTATGAAAAGTTCGTGGAAGAGTTCAAAAATGCAGGCGCCACTCAATTTGGAAGCGGCTGGGCCTGGCTGGTGGTGGATGGGGGAAAGCTGAAAGTGACCAAGACCCCCAACGCAGAAACGCCCATCACCCAGGGATTGAAGCCCATTCTCGTGGTGGATGTGTGGGAACACGCCTACTATCTGGATTATCAAAACCGCAGACCCGATTACCTCACCACTTTTGTGGACAAACTGATCAACTGGGATTTTGTGAATTCCTGCCTTGCATAACCCCGTCTAGCTCCAGACACGGATTGCGTCCCTGAAACAGCAAACACCCCCTGGACAGCTCACGCACTATGAAGGCGGTGGTCTCAAAGGGGGTGTTTCTCTTCGGTGAAGGGCTGCAGCCCTGCCTTACCTTTTCAACTGGGGTAAACATTTCCCGTTTCGAGAATGCACCAGCCGTTGCGGGTCTTTCCAAGCAACAGGTTGACCTGCCAGCCCAAACGGCAATGTTCCGTGATGTTCCTGGGAACCCTCACCTCCACAATTCCCGAGGCGCTGTTTCCCGAAAGGAGCAGTGTCCCCGGCTGAATCTTTTCGATGGTGAAGTAGTCATCCAGTTCGGCGGTCCAATGTCTCGGGGCATGGTTTTGAGCGTACTCATAAAAGAGGCGGGCCAGCCTTTCCGCTGCAGGCAGCTCTCTGGCTGCTTCGATGGCGATTCGTGACGCACGGGCTGCCTGTTCCCTGTCCACATATTCCCGTTCTTCAAGCCAGCGAATGAGTTTTTTCGTGACCGTTCCTGTGGCCTGGAGCAACGATTCCGATGCCATGACCTTTCGAATCATGAAATAATTTAAAAAATTGTTGAGAGAGGGAAGAATTTTTTCCGGCCCGAAAATGACGCAGAACTCCAGGTTTCGCTGGAAGTAGAATCTTTCATAAAGAGCGATGTCCGAAGAATTGTCCAGGTCGTGATAGCCGTAACAGTTCAAACAGTGGCGCATCAAACCGACCACTTCTTCATAACGGTGATAAGTCCTGGTCTTCAGACGTTTTTGCTGTTCTCTCAAAAACTCCGTGAAGACCCCTTCTATACTCCGTTCTGCAACCTGGGGAAAAGTCAGGACCTTACTGCTGTTTTTCATCTTCACCACTCGCAAAAAATTTTCACCCCATCAGGATTTTGGATCACTCATTTCCGGTGACCGCAACGCGGACAAAAATTAAATGTCGATTCCAAGGGAAAACCACAATGAGCACACTCCCTCCCCGGTGGCGCACCCGCATGGGAAACAAAGGGCTCATCAGGAGGTGTGACCGCGCCACACCGGTCGCACATGAGAACGGGCTGGCCCCTTCGCAAGGGAAATATGGGAATGAAAAAGAGACTCACGTAGTCATCAATGCGCTTCAGACGCGCCTGCGCCAATCCACAATGGGGACAAAGCCTCGGGGTATCGTCCAAGGTGACCGTCTTCGGCTGAATGCCGCCGATGAACAAAAACATGGTCCACCCCTGTTCCACATATTCCCATGACGCCCGGAATCAGTTCTTTCACGATCAATTTTATACCACGCATCCTGTCATGCAACAAAAATGCAATTCGAACTAACCATCTTTTTAATGCAAACTCATCGCCAAACAAAGACATTTTCGTCACATATTTTTACACCTGCGGAAAATTTTTTCCCAAATTTTTACGCACCACCGCAGGGTACTGGCTAAAAAATCCTCTTCAAGTGCCCGGGCCTTCGAAGGGCAAAGGCCGCCTCAATAAAGCCCTTCACCTTCTCCAGATCCTTTTTCCCCGGCTCCTTCTCCACACCCGAACTCACGTCCACTCCATCGGGAAGGGCCTGTGCCATGGCGGTGGCCACGTTGTCCGAATTGAGCCCCCCGGCAAGCAGAATGGGTCGTTTCCTGTCAGCTTTCTTGACCATGGCCCAATCCCATGGGAGGGCGTTTCCTCCGGGAAGGCTGCCTCCCGAGGCTTCCACGAGAAAAGCCGCAGGATCATACAAATGTGTCCCCTTGAGGTTGGGTTCGGCGTTGACAAAGAGGGTTTTGATCACCTTGACACCCCTCTCCTGCAGACGGTTTATCAACTGAGGAG
>SLCH01000012.1 GCA_007125915.1 Syntrophobacteraceae bacterium | reverse complement strand
AATTGATTTTAAAATCTAATCGCAGGGACATGGAGGCACATCGTCAGTGGGGGAAAATTACAGTTATCTGGAGCTGAGAGCCCTTCACGAGATAGCAAGGGTTTTGTCCAAATCAGGGGAACTGAAGGAACATCTGCAGCAGACTCTCGATGTTTTGAGCACCTGGCTGGGAATGGAACGGGGCATGATCTCCGTTTTGGACCTGCAGACGGGAGAAGCATGGCTCGATGTGGCGCGCGGTGTGGACTTCGAGGCTGGAGAGATTTCCTATCAGCCGGGGGAGGGCATCACGGGAAAGGTGGCTCAAACGGGCCGTCCCATGGCCATTGCCAACCTGGGGAAAGAGACCCATTTTCTGGACAGAACGGGCGCCAGGAAGTCACTGGACAGGGCGGAACTGGCTTTCTTGTGCGTGCCCATCTTTTACCACGGACGAGTGGCGGGAGTTTTGTCTGCGGACAAGCTGGTTCATCGTGTGGAAAGCTTGGAGAACGAAGTGGACCTGCTCAGCGCTGTTGCCGAACTGCTGGGAAAAGTGGTCCACTTCAGAGCCGTGGAAGAGGAAAATCGAAGATTGAGGCGCATGCTGGCCGAAGCCAAACGCCCCACCACCAACATTATTGGTCGTTCCAAGGTGATACAGGAAGTTTTGCGCCTCATTGACCAGGTGGCAGACACCAGCACCACCGTTCTCATCAACGGCGAGACAGGAACCGGCAAGGAGCTGGTGGCCAGGGCCATTCACGATAACAGTCGAAGGCTCAATGCCCCCATGGTGCAGGTGAATTGTGCCGCCATGCCCGATTCGCTTCTGGAAAGTGAACTGTTCGGCCATGAAAAGGGGGCCTTCACGGGGGCCATGACCCGCAGGAGAGGACGCTTTGAAGAAGCTCATGGGGGAACAATTTTCCTGGATGAGGTGGGTGAACTTTCCTCCATTGCCCAGGCTAAACTCTTGAGAGTTTTGCAGGAACGTGAATTCCAGCCTCTGGGTTCATCCCGCACCGTGAAGGTGGACGTGCGTGTGATAACGGCCACCAACAAAGACTTGGAGAAGGAAGTGGCCCTGGGCGCTTTCCGATCGGACCTGTTCTACCGTTTGAATGTATTTCCCATTTATCTTCCCGCCCTTCGGGAAAGGGGACCGGACGTCCTCCTGCTCGCTGACTATTTTGTGCTCAAATATGCCAGGGAATTTGGAAAAACTGTGAAGCGCATTTCCACCAGCGCCATCGATTTGCTCATTTCCTACCATTGGCCTGGAAACGTTCGAGAACTGGAAAACTGTATTGAAAGAGCGGTACTCCTCTCCACGGGAGATGCCATCGATGCATGGCATTTGCCCCCCACCCTGCAGATGAAGCCGGCAGGAAACCAGAGTGCCAGCCGCGGGAAGCTGGAAGCGCTGGTCAGCGCCTTTGAAAGAGACCTCATCACCGACGCCCTCAAAGATGTTAAAGGCAACCAGTCTCAGGCCGCACGCCTGCTGGGGACAACCAAGCGCATCATACAGTACAAGGTTGAGAAATATGGCATAGACCCCAAGAGGTTCCGTGCTAGAGTGGGAAACGTAAAGTCCATGGCCCGGGACAAGGAGTCTTCCATGGGGGGCTAGGAAACCACTCCTTTCGTTCCGTCACCCGTTGCTCCAACAATTCTCCCCATAGGTGCTCGAACATGCGAATGGCCCTGGCACAAATCAATCCCGTCATTGGCGACTTTGCGGGCAATGCCCAAAAAATCTGCGACCATATCCATAAGGCTCGGGCTGCAAAGAGTGATCTGGTCATCTTCCCTGAAATGGCTCTCTTGGGGTATCCGCCCCGTGATCTGCTGGACAGGAAGAGCTTCGTCGAAAACAGTAAAAGGTTTTGGCCCCGCATACAGGAAGCAAGCGGTGGAATCGGTGTCATTTGCGGCGTGGTGACCGACAATCAGCAAAGTTTTGGAAAACCCTACCACAACTCCGCTTTTTTCTTTCACGATGGTTCACTGTTGGCCACGTTTCATAAAAAGCTTCTTCCGTCATATGATGTTTTTGATGAAGAGAGATATTTTGAACCGGGTTCAAGTGTCTCGTGGATCGATTTCAAAGGGGAGCGGCTGGGCATCACCATTTGTGAAGACTTCTGGAATGTTCCCGAATTTCTGCCGCGTACTCTCTACCACTGCGATCCCCTCTGCCCCTTGGAACAGGCATCCATAGGAACCCTCATCAATATTTCCGCATCACCGTACCACCTTGGAAAAGTTGAATGGGTCAGTCAGCTTCTGAGGCGGCATGCCAAACGCTTCAAATCGGATGTGGTCTACGTCAACCAGGTGGGTGGCAACGATGAACTTCTTTTTCGTGGTCACAGCATGGTGTGTGATGAAAAGGGAAAACTGGTCGCGTGCGGTGCAGACTTCAGGGAAGATTTGATCTTCTACGACAGCGGCGGCGTCAAGGGGGACATCAATGGTGGTCCCATGGATCCGGCGGAAGAGGTCCTTCAGGCTCTGGTCATGGGATTGAAAGACTACGCGGCCAAGTGCGGATTCAAATCGGCGGTGATAGGCCTGAGCGGAGGAATAGATTCCGCTCTGGTGGCCAGCATAGCCCGACTGGCTCTCGGTTCTGAAAACCTGGTGGGTGTGGGCATGCCGGGTCCCTACAATGCGCCGGAAAGCCTTCAGGATTCCATCCAACTGGCTCAAAGCCTTGGGATCCGCTTCCACGAAGTGCCCATTGAGAGACTTTTTTCCATGGCCTGTGATTCTTTGAGCCCTGTCTTTTCAGGCCTGCCCCATGACGCGACGGAAGAAAACATTCAGGCGCGTTTGAGGGGGCTCATTCTCATGGCTTTCTCCAACAAGTTCGGCTCCCTGCTTTTGAGCACCGGCAATAAGTCGGAAATGGCGGTGGGATACTGCACCCTTTATGGAGACATGAATGGCGGGTTGGCTGTTCTGGGAGATGTCCCCAAGACTCTCGCCTATCGAATGGCGGAAAAAATCAATGAGCGGTATGGATGGATTCCCCAGCGAACCATCACTCGGCCTCCTTCGGCGGAGTTGAAGCCAAACCAGACGGACCAGGACACACTGCCCCCCTATGAAGTTCTCGATGGCATTTTGGCTGCTTACGTGGAACAGGGGATGTCCACTCAGGAGATCATCGCCCAGGGATGGGAACCGCAGACCGTCAGGTGGGTCGTGGACTGCGTCGACAACAATGAATACAAAAGGTGGCAGGCACCGCCCATCCTGAGGGTGACCACAAAGGCATTTGGAACGGGAAGAAGAAATCCCATTGCCCACAGGTATCGTGAAGGCAGGATGATCTGAGGCTGCTCTCTGTGACCGAAAGAGTCCTTTCCCCGTGAACGTTTTTGGGCGCTACCCTTTAACTTGAATTATCTCAGTTCCTTCAGAGGTGGAAAATGAAAAAGATCGAGGCAATCATCAAACCCTTCAAGCTGGACGATGTGAAGGAAAAGCTCACGGATCTTGGCGTGAAAGGAATGACGGTCACGGAAGTGAAAGGCTTTGGCCGGCAGAAGGGGCACACGGAGATTTATCGAGGTGCTGAATATGTTGTTGATTTTCTGCCAAAAATAAAGATCGAAGTGGCCGTTTCCGACCATCAGGTGGCGGAAGTGGTGGCGGGCATTCGAGCTGCAGCCAATACGGGCAAGATTGGGGATGGAAAGGTGTTTGTGATTCCTCTGGAGGAATGCATTCGCATCAGAACCGGTGAAGTGGGAGAGGATGCGCTGTGAGGGGCCCTGGGTGGGGGGGCAGGCTTTTTCTTCGGTCTCTGACGGGGAGGCCGGGAGCACTTTCACTCATGAAGAATCAATCTGTTCACACTCTTCACACGTCGTGATCAATAGATTTCCCTGGCTTTGAGAGGATGTCATGGCCCCCAAGCGATTTCATTTTCTGCCTCAAAAACTCAAGGAGGCTCGCCAGACCTTCCTGCAAATGTGTCGCAATGATGTGCCCGGGCTGCTGGCAGCACGGACTTATGCGCAGCATTTCAGAGAGATTATTTCCAGAGCTTTTGAACATGAGGACATTCCCCCTGACTCATGGGTCCTCATGGCCGTCGGTGGTTTCGGCAGGGGGGAACTGAGCTTTGTCTCTGACGTGGACATCCTCTTTTTGCACAAAGGAAGACTTTCCGAGTTATTGCAGGATGTTCTCAGAGACCTGGTGTACGGTCTCTGGGACAGCGGTTTTGAAGTGGGGCATGTGACGGCAACTCCCTCTGCACTCAAAAGGCTCATGAGCGAGGACTTTTCTGCTCTCACCAGCTATCTGGAGACGGAATACATTGCAGGGAATCGTGCCTTCTACAGCGAATGGCGCGAGAGCCTGATGAACCAGTTTGGAAGACAGAACCAGAGCAAGTTCCTCAAAAACCTCAAACAGTATCGTCAGGGAAGGCTGCACCAGTACGGTGAGAGCTCCTACCTGCTCGAGCCCCATGTGAAGGAGGGGGTTGGGGGATTGAGGGATCTGCAGCTTGTCAGGTGGGCTGGGGTTGTTTTTTTGAAGGATTCGGACCTGGACAACCTGACGGATGGGGGTTGGATAACGCCCCAGGAGAGATTGTGGGTGGACGGGGCCTATGATTTTCTTTGGCGCGTGCGTCTGCAGCTGCACCAGATGACAGGCCGCCGCCAGGATCAACTGCTTTTTCCTGAACAGGAGCATATCGCTTTGAAGCTTGGATTCATGGACGGTCTTCAAGGTTCTGCCGTTGAAGCGTTCATGAGATTGTACTACCGCCACACGGCGCGCATCCGGCGCACGACCTCTTTCTATCTGGAGCGGCTCGAAGAGTCTCAGAAAAAATCAGGAAGAAGATACTGGCGCAAGCGTGTTCTTCCGGGTCCTTTTCTTCTGGAAGGGCACCACCTGCATTTCATGGAACCCGAATGGATACCCAAGGACCCTCGCGTCCTCATGAAGTTCTTTTGGCAGGCGGTTCAATCGGATGCTCATTTTCATCACCAGGCCGGGCAGGTGATTCGCGAGTATCTCAATACCTTCACGGAAAAGGCTCGCAAGGATCCAGAGGTGGTCCAGCAGTTTTTTGACATACTGCTGCACCGGGAAAAATCATTTACCGTTCTGAAAGTCATGCTGGAAACAGGTTTTCTGGATGTTTTTCTGCCCGAGTTTTCTCAGGTCCGCTACCGCGTCCAGCACGATGTCTATCACCTGTACACCGTCGATGAACACCTCCTGCGAACGGTGTGGCAGATGCACCGCATGGAAAACGATCAGGATGAGAGCCTTGTGGGGCTCAAGCTTTCCGACGTCTTTCAGAAGCTTCAAAATCGAAAAATTCTTTATCTTGCCGCCCTCCTGCACGACGTGGGCAAAGGCCGCGGAAAGGACCACTCGAGCCACGGGGCGTCCATGGTCCCCGCCATTGCCGAGAGACTGGGGCTGTCCGGAGAGGAAAGAGATTTGCTCCATTTTCTCATCAGGAAACATCTGCTGCTGGCAGAGACTGCCCTGAAGCGGGATCTCATGGATGAGAAGCCCATTCTGCGCTGTGCCATATCGGTGGAAGAGCCTGAGAGGCTCGACCTCCTGTACCTTTTGACCATTGCTGACTCAAGAGCTACGGGGCCCGGTGCGTGGAACACCTGGAAAGCATCCCTTTTGCGCGAACTCTGGATGAAGGTTCATCGGCTGCTCCTGCGTGGTGAGTGGAAGGGTGAGGATCTCAAGAGACGATCCGAAGAGGTGGCCGAAGAGGTTTTGAACTCCCTGTCGAGTTCCCAGGATAAGAACAAGGTGGCTTCATGGCTCGACCGGCTCTCATTCCGATACCTCTTGTCCCAGTCTCCTCAGGACATGGTCCTTCACTATCAAATGGAAAAGGAACTCGACACGGCTCCCCTCTCCCTGCGTGCCAGGGAGATGGAAGGGGGAATGTGGCAAGTCACTCTTGCCACGGGGGATCGCCCGGGACTCTTTTCCCTCATCACCGGTGTTTTATGGGCGCGAGGACTCAATATTTTTTCCGCAGACATCTTCACCAGGGAGTCGGGAATCGCTCTGGACATCATCCTCGTTGAAAAAATTCCCGATCCCTTGAGAGCAAAAGAGTTGTGGGACAAGGTGCGGGGGGAACTCACAGAGGTTCTTCAAGATGCAGGCCATCTGGACAGAATACTGGCTGGCAAAAGAAAACCCACTTTGCTGAAAGCCAGGGAAGTTCCCCGCAAAGATGACCAGGTGATCATCAACGAGGACGCCTCTGACTTCTACACCATCATTGAAGTCTACACATGGGATCGACCGGGTGTTCTCCACGCCATCACCCGCACTCTGTTTCAGCTGGAACTCACCATTCAACTGGCCAAGATATCCACTCCGGGCGCTCAGGTTGCCGATGTGTTTTATGTGACGGACTTGAGTGGAAACAAGATCTTGGACACAGACCTTCACGGCAGAATCAGAGAGACGCTCCTGGAATGCCTCGCTGCATTCTGATTGCGGGGCCTGTTTTGATGCCGATGCTGCTCATACAGGGGATTGTGGATTGCTCTGTCCATTCACCCCCGCGAAGGCTGACGTGAGGAGTTTTCACGCAGGGTGAAAAAGCTTCAGTGAGGGACATTGTCCCTGGGGGCCACCGGCACACTGGCTGAGAGCCCCGACCACAAGGAGTGACAAAATTGTACGCTCGCATGAGAGGGTTCTTTTTTTGTGCAGTAGACTGATATTGTTAAAAAAAAGGAGAGGATTTCCTCCGTGTCGGATGTGCGCGGGGCAGGAGATTCCTTTGATGGATACAATTTTGTGCACAAGGTAGGCTCATCGGACCAAATTTGTGCCTTCTGTTTCTACCCGCGGCTCCATTTCAATGTTCCTTGTCCAATAATAGTTAATAGATACAGTCGTTTACCTTTCTTGGCAAGACAATTGCTCTAGTCTGCCCAAACCATTTGAATGATTTTGTTCCTGCATGAAAACATCGAACTGATAGGAGGAGTCATATGACCCCGAAAGACGTACTGGCATTCGCTCAAGAGAAGGGCGCCAAAATGGTGGATTTCAAATTCATGGATTTCCTGGGAACCTGGCAGCATTTCACCGTTCCCATCGGGGAATTCGGAGAGTCGGACTTTGAGAACGGTTATGGGTTCGACGGGTCATCCATCAGAGGCTGGCAGCCCATCAATGCCAGCGACATGGTGGTTCTTCCCGACCCTGACACGGCCCGAATGGATCCGTTCATGGCCGTGCCCACCATGACGCTCATCTGCAACGTGGTGGATCCTCTGACCCAGGAGAGATATTCAAGGGACCCCCGTTACATTGCCCAGAAGGCGGAGGAATACCTCAAGTTCACAGGAATAGGTGACGCCGCATGGTTCGGACCCGAAGCAGAATTCTTCATTTTTGACGACATCCGCTATGACCTTGCTTCCCAATACGGTTTTTTCTACATCGACTCGGTGGAAGGCACCTGGAACACGGGGCGCATGGAAAACCCGAACCTCGGCTATAAGCCGCGGCACAAAGAAGGGTATTTTCCTGTTCCCCCTGTGGACACACAGCAGGATCTGCGCACGGAAATGGTCCTGGCCATGCAGGATGTGGGCCTCACGGTGGAGTGCCAGCACCACGAAGTGGCCACGGCGGGACAAGCGGAAATTGACATGAAGGCTTCGACCCTGGTGAGCATGGCCGACCAGCTGCAGTGGTACAAGTATGTGGTGAAGAATGTGGCCCGGCGCAATGGAAAAACGGTCACCTTTATGCCCAAGCCCCTTTTCGGCGACAACGGATCGGGCATGCACATTCATATGAGCATCTGGAAAGGGGGACAGCCTCTTTTTGCTGGCGATAAGTATGCAGGGCTCAGCGAAATGGCCCTTTTCGCCGCAGGGGGAATCCTCAAGCACGCAGCGGCCATTTGCGCCATCACCAACCCCACGACCAATTCCTACAAACGTTTGGTGCCCGGCTATGAAGCTCCTGTGAATCTGGCCTATTCAAGCCGCAATCGCAGTGCCTCACTGCGTATTCCCATGTATTCCGCTTCACCCAAGCTGAAACGCATCGAAGTGAGGTTCCCCGACCCGTCATGCAACGGCTACCTCGCTTTCAGTGCACTGCTCATGGCCGCCTTGGACGGCATTGAAAACCGGATTGATCCTGGGGATCCACTCGATCGTGACATTTACTCCATGACCCCCGAGGAACTGTCCAATGTGCCTTCGACGCCCGGTTCTCTCGATGAAGCTCTGGCTGCGCTGGAAAAAGACCATGAATTTCTCCTCAAGGGGGATGTTTTTACGGAAGACGTCATTTCCAAGTGGATCGAGTACAAAAGAGCCAACGAAGTGGATCCCCTTCGCATGCGTCCGCATCCTCTTGAGTTCAAACTCTACTATGACATTTAGAAATTTTCTTCACATCTGAGTCCCTTCCATGTCTTGCGGAGCCGGAAGCCTTCTTGTGGGGCTTCCGGCTCAGGGGGAAAGCAATCCTTTCCGGCGACCCATGCCCTGATGTCCTCGCAATGCTTGCCTGCATTTTTATGCCGATTCTGGTAAATAATTCTTTTGAATTTGAGCATCAAAAAATAAAATAAACGTTTGACCCATTTCTTAAGGCTTGCACGTAAAGCTCCATGCCCAACCACCCTCGGTCAATGCTCCGAGAAAGCAGGCTTTCAAGGTGCCCTGCTGAGTTCCCATGGCTCGGAAGGCAATGCCTTTGCGAGGTTCGTGAGAAAAGGGGAGAGGCGTCCTTCTTGTGCGCCACGAGAAGAAAGCCAATGCGGTTGTTTGAGACTCAAGAGCAGCAGCAGGAGACATAGGGGAGATTGAAATGAACTTATCCAATGTTTTCCAGGGCATTCCTTCGGATTTGAGGGAAGAATTTTTTGAAGAACTGCTCCGGACGGCGGAATTGAGAATCGAAAGGATCGTTTCCCGCGGACATGGAAGTCCCGAGGGCTTCTGGTACGATCAGGAACAGCACGAATGGGTCATGGTCCTCAAGGGAAAAGCGGGGCTGAACATGGAAGGCCATGGAGAAATCATGATTCTCGGACCCGGGGACTGGGTGAACATTCCCGCCCGCTGCCGACACCGAGTGGAGTGGACTCACGCTGAAGAAGAGACCGTCTGGCTCGCCATTCACTATTGACAGAAAAGGGGGTTGGCCTGCCCTGTGGGGGTGGCCGGATCCCTCGAGGTTTTGTGGCATGATGAAAAACTCAAAAGAATCAGTGGTGCACGATTTGTTGCGCCTTCTTCCTCATGCGGACATAGAACACCATATTCCAGGCCGCATTCGACTCAAGGTGCGCCCATCGGGATTCGGTGCCGCCCTGAACATGGATTCCGCCCGCTTCGCCCGCGCAGTGCCGGGCATTGAGCGAGTGAGAACAAGCGTTTTAGCCAGATCCGTTGTCATCGAATATGATAAGCAAAAAATTGTGCCAGATCTTTGGGAAAAGTTGAAAGCCCTGGGGACGGACCCTGCTGAAGCAGAGGAGATAAGGCGAATGTTGCTTGCCTTATGGGATTGATGGCGCTGAACGGGCTCCTTTCATTCCCCAAAAAATTGCCTGTTGGGGCCTAAAAATGGAGTTCTAAGGGAAAGTATGGTTTTGACCAGAATGTGGCATGGGGTATCATGCCAGTGACATAGCCCGCATTCATGGGGTTTTGGGCCATGTCATTTTCACAAAGACATGCGTGTGGGAACAATTCCCATTGAGAGATATTGCTACAGAGTCCTTTGAAGAGGAGCCATTCAATGAACGCAGCAATGACACCGCGCAGTCATTACGGCCTTGAAAAGCACGGCATACTGAACGCCGGGGCGATTTATTGGAACCTTCCCACACCTTTTCTTTATGAGCAGGCCATTCGCAGGCGAGAAGGGCGCCTTTCCCATTTGGGGCCTTTGGTTGTTCGAACGGGACAGCACACGGGGCGTGCACCCAAGGACAAATTCATTGTTTTGGATGAAGAAACAAAAAGTCAAGTTTGGTGGGGAGAAATCAACCAGGAAATGGAGCCGGCACGCTTTCAGATTCTCAAGCAGCGACTGCTCGCATATTGGCAAACCAAAGACCTGTTCGTGCAGGATTGTCTCGCGGGAGCCGACCCCCGATATGCCATGCCCATCAGAGTGATCACCGAAACAGCGTGGCACAGCCTTTTTGCCAGAAACCTTTTTATTCAGGCGGACCACGAACAGCTGATGAAACACGTGCCCGAATTCACTTTATTTCACGCCCCCAACTTTCACGCCATACCCGACATGGATGGCACCCGTTCCGAGGCCTTCGTGGTCATCAATTTTAAGGAAAAATTGATTCTCATCGGGGGAACCCACTACGGCGGAGAAATGAAGAAATCCATTTTCACGGTTCTCAATTATCTTCTTCCCCAACGAGATGTGCTCACCATGCACTGCTCGGCCAACAAGGGCAAGGACGATGATGTGGCCATCTTCTTTGGTCTTTCCGGAACGGGCAAGACAACCCTTTCCACCGATCGGGCCCGCACCCTCATCGGTGACGATGAGCACGGATGGAGCAAGGAGGGGATTTTCAATCTGGAAGGAGGCTGCTACGCAAAAGTGATCCGGCTGTCTCCGGAAGCAGAGCCGGAGATTTATGAGACGACTCGGCGTTTTGGAACCATCCTGGAGAATGTGGGTTTCAATTCGGTGACGGGAAAGGTGGATCTCAATGAAGACCTGCTGACGGAAAACACGCGTGCAGCTTATCCCATGAGTCATATTCCTTCAGCCATGCGGCGCGGAATGGGAAGCCACCCTCGCAACATCATCATGCTCACTGCAGACGCTTTCGGTGTCATGCCTCCCGTTGCAAAACTGACCCCTGCACAGGCGGTGTACTATTTCCTCTCAGGATACACGGCGAAAGTGGCGGGGACGGAAACGGGTGTCACAGAGCCTCAAGCTACTTTCAGCGCTTGTTTTGGGGCGCCCTTCATGGTGCTCTCCCCCTCCATTTATTCCAGCCTGCTTGGGGAGAGAATAGCCGCTCATGATGTGAAAGTGTGGATGGTCAATACGGGCTGGAGCGGTGGTCCCTACGGGGTGGGGCAACGTATCAGCATCGGGCACACTCGCGCCATACTCAAGGCGGCACTGGAAGGATCCCTGGGAGAGGTCCCCACCCGTGAGGATTCAAACTTCCGGCTCCAGGTCCCCGAGGCTTGCCCAGGGGTTCCCTCGGAGATTCTCGATCCGAGGAGCACCTGGAAGGACAAGCATGCCTATGATGAACAGGCAAAAAAGGTCGCTGAGATGTTTGTAAATAATTTTAAGCAGTTTGAAGAAAAGACATCTCCTGATATCAGGAACGCAGGTCCGCGCCCGGATTGACCGGCCGTGTCCGGTTTCTTGCTGCCGTGCAAATAAACCAAAACACCATGTGTGCTTCGGAAATGCGTTCGTTTAAATGGCTGCAGGAAAGCTCAGTGGATGAGATTCCTGCGATGGCTGTGTTTTTTGATGGCAGGAAAAGCAGGTCACCTTTCCAGCCTTGGCGGCAAAAAAACGCTGGGGTGTCACATTGAGCTGCGGCGGGTTTGAGAATCCGAGAGGGGAATGCTTTTGAGCCGCTGATTTCTTGCCATGACCAGATCACCGACTGAGCCAGAGAACGCTTTTGCTTATGGTTTCAAACACTTTGAGGCTTCTTGACCCGATGAACCATTTCTTGAAAAGCCCCTTTTGAGGGGCTCCTCCGCGGCCCATGGCAACAACAGCGTAGGCGTTGCGGTCCGCTTCCGAAAGGATGGCCTCGGGAACATTGGAAGCCTTGATGATTTGAGAGGTGATTCTCTCTTCATCGACTCCGTTGACCAAAAGCAGCTGTTTCCCTTTCTCCAGGGTGTGATTCATGTTTTCCTGGCCCCCGTCATCCACGCAGAGCAATTTGACATCATGCTGCTTTTCATCTTTGAGCATGAACCCTACGTGATCGGCGATGCGCATGCTCGGTTCTGAAGGATCCATGCAAAGCAGAACGTGACGGCGTCCCTCTTCGGGTTGACGGCAGATCCAAATGGGAAAATCAACGGTCTGGTCCAGCATTTGGCGGCTCACACTGGCGGCGAGCGCCTGTTCGAAAAGGACATAGCCCCTTCTTCCAAGCAAGACCGCGTCATAGTTTCCCCTTTTGCCCTCCTGCACCAGATCTTTCACCGTTCCCAGCCTTTTGCCCCTGTACTTGGCGGTCACCTTCGGTTTTTGAAATCCTTTGGACAGAAGAATGTCGATGCCCGCGTCAATGGACTCATGACCAGTCCTCGAATATTGCGCCGTTATTTCCTGGTCCAGCCGTTGAGGGCGCAGTGGTTGAGCCGGGACCTGAAAGTCCTTGGAAACGGACGTTGGCGCAATGTAGCAGAGGGTTACCTCCATGTTCTCCTTTTGGCTGAAAAAGGAGCTGAGAAAACGCACGCCATGCAGGGAACTCATGTCGTCGCCCACTGCCACGAGCAAACTTTTGTCCATGGAATTTTCCTTTCTTGCTTTGTTTTAGAATCTTGAACCCCCATACATTGTTTTTCAATGAGGGTTTGACGGCTGGGAAAAGTTCATGCAAAGGTGCTCCCAGCCATTCCATGGGGCACCCCTGGGGGCAATGCTGTTGATCTGAGGGATTGTGCGTTGCCCTGCTCTGTCACCCCAGGGAAGGCGGGGGCCCAAAGGATCCTGAAAAGACTGGATTCCCGCCGTCACTGAAATGACGTGAAGGGCCTTTTATTCAGGATGAAAAAGCTCAAATCAACAACATCGATCAGTGGGGGATCGGTGCACGCAGGGCCCATGGATTCATGGGGTGGATTTATCGTCGTGAAGACAAATCTCTTCACCCAGTCCTCGCATGCGCATCTCTTCCTGGTACCTTATTTCCAACCATTTTATCACGCTTTTGAATTCTCTCTTCAAATCCGAGAGCGCTTTTCCCCGGTGGCTCACCTTTGACTTTTCTTGGAGGCTCATTTCGCCGAATGTTTTGCCCGCTGGGGGGTAAAAGAAGAGGGGGTCATACCCAAAGCCCTTTTCTCCTCGAGGTGCTTCCAAAATTTCTCCTTCGCAGGTGGCCTCATAAGTGAGCGCAGGGCCCGACGGCATTGCCAGGGATATGACGCAGCAAAACCTCCCTTTTCTGTCGGAAACCCCTTTGAGTGCTGCAAGAAGTTTTTCGTTGTTTTCCTGATCCGAAGCCTCAGGACCGGCGTACCTGGCGGAATGAACTCCAGGGGCCCCGTTCAAGGCGCGCACTTCAAGGCCCGAATCATCCGCCAGAGTGGGCAGGCCGAGCACTTTGGCCGTGAAGCTCGCCTTTTTGTAGGCATTTTCGTCGAAGGTTTCGCCGTCTTCGGTCACTTCCGGAATGGGGCCGAAATCGTTGAGGTCCCTAAGCTCAATGGGAAAGTCTTTTAAGATGTCTCTGATTTCCTGGGACTTGCCTCGGTTTCGGGTGGCAACAACCAGCATGATGGGTTTCATTGATCAGATCTCCTCATGTTTCTTTTGGCAACCCATGGGCGTCATCACCGGGACGCTTGAGTCTTTTCGTCTTGAGCCATTTCTTCCACAGGGGACTTTTTACCAAAGAAATGCACGATCCACACACTCATTTCATAGAGCAACAAAAGAGGTCCCGCCATCATGAACTGAGAGACCACATCGGGTGGCGTCAGCAGAGCGGAGAGGAAAAACAGTCCCAAGATGGCGAACTTGCGTTGTCTTTTTAAAAACTGGGAAGTGATGAGGCCGAGTTTGCCCATGAAAAAAGCGATCACAGGAAGCTCAAAGGCGATGCCAAAACCCAGGAGCAGGCGGGTGGAAAAAGACAGGAACTCCCTCGTGCTCACCATGGGGGTGATCATGTCGCTCGCAAAGGATGCAAAAAATCGGAAGCCGACGGGAAACACAAAAAAATAACCGAAGAGACCCCCTGCCAGAAAGAAGAAGCTGGAAAAGAAAACCGTGGGGAAAATGTATTTGCGTTCGTTTTCGTAAAGGCCCGGAGCAATGAATCGCCACATCTGAAAAAAGATCACGGGGCAGGCGACACCTATGCCCGCAATGAGGGAAACCTTGATGTAGGTAAAAAATGCCTCGTGAGGAGCAGTGTAGATCAGTGGGTTCTCATGGCCCTCGGGAAGTGCATCGATCCAGGGAATCATCAGCAGCTGGAATATTTTTTCCTTGAAGGCAAAGCAGATGAGGAAGCCCACAAAGATGGCTATTGCGGAGATGATCAAACGTCTTCGAAGCTCTTCGAGGTGTTCCGTGAAGGGCATTTTGTCATGGGACATGAATCCTCTGTCTCCTCGCAGGTCTGGCAAAGGGCAGGTCTGTCATGAAAGGGTGTCTTCAGTTTTTTTTGTTCGGGAATGGCTGGGGTTGGATGAAGAATCCATTTCCTTCACTTGACGGGGTTCATCTTCTCGGGAGAGGATCATTTCCTCATCTTCAGCCAGGTCGTTCAGCTTCTTGCGGGCATGAGATTCAAGGTCGGGCTTGAAGGAAAAAATCTCTCTTTGAGCCGATGAGAACTCGTTCTTGATGTCACGCACCGTTTCATCCTGGTCAAAGGTTTCTTTGAGCTCGTTGGTTGCCCGTCGAAATTCTGCATAACCTCTTCCCAGTGCTCGAGCCAGGTCGGGAAGCTTGCTGGGGCCGACGACGATCAGTGCGACCACTAGAATAACAATCAGTTCCGGAAATCCAATTCCGAACATAAATCAACTCCTGAACCGTTCCAGGTTTGAGAATATGGGCGAAGATCATGGCTGCTCAATGGCTCACCGAGGGATTGTTCATGAAGCTTGAAGGGAGCTTCCTCTTCATCGATGGAAGAAAAGAATCGAACTGCGTCCGGCCTGATGAAGGTCAATGGGAATGGACCTTCGAGGGATCACTGATCGATCTTTTTCACATCCTCTTCTTTCTTGTCGTCACTGCGGATGGAATTCCTGAAGTTGGCGATGGCCTTTCCCAGGTCCCCACCCATTTGGGGCAATTTTCTTCCACTGACAAAAATGAGGATGATCAGCCCCACAATCAGAATTTCAGTGATTCCCAGTCCAAACATGACCCTTTTCCTTCTCTTGAATGTTAAAGGCCGCCATAGCTGTGAAGGCCGCTCAGAAGAAAGTTTACGCCAAAATAAGTAAAAAGGACACAGGCGAATCC
The DNA here is from genome assembly GCA_007125915.1 of Syntrophobacteraceae bacterium. Lineage (GTDB taxonomy): Bacteria > Desulfobacterota > Syntrophobacteria > Syntrophobacterales > Syntrophobacteraceae > SLCH01. The sequence continues at coordinate 4,065 of SLCH01000012.1, read as the reverse complement.
CACAAGAGAAAGCCAGGCCACTCGGTTGCCTTTCCATCCCCTGATATTTCGAGCGTGAAGGATGGCTGCGTAGACCAGCCAGGTGATGAGAGACCACGTCTCCTTGGGGTCCCAGCTCCAATAGGTGCCCCAGGCGGAATTTGCCCACACCGCGCCGGAAATGATGCCGATGGAAAGCCAGATGAAACCAAAAAAGATCATTTGATAGTTGAACTCATCCATCTGCTTCAGTGGCGGGAGGAGTGCATAAATTCCCCTGGGGTGAGGGTTGGGCTTATGGGCTGCATTGAGAAGGTACAGAATGCTGATGCCAAAGGAGACCGTGAAGCCGGCATAGCCTAAGAAGCAGGTGACCACATGAATGATGAGCCAGTTGCTCTTGAGGGCCGGCACCAGAGGCCGTATGACCGAGTCCATGCCCGAAAAGGACGCATAGGCCATGGCCAGAAAGCAAAACAGCAGGGGAAAAACTCCGAGCCCCCTGTACTTGGTGCGCAGTTCCAGCAGAAGATAAACGAGGGCGATGGACCAGGCGGCAAAAACAAGAGATTCATACAGGTTGGAGAGGGGGGCCCGGCCAAAGCCCAGTTGGTACGATTCGATCCAGCGGAGCACAATGCCGGCTGAGAGAATGAGGAGAACAACCCATGCCGAGACACTTCCCCAGGTGAGCAGGCCTTTTCGGTGAAACACCAGGCCTGACAGGTAAAAAGTGAAACTGAAAAGAAAACCGAAAGTGGAGATGCTCAAAAGGAGAGAGCTGTCGATCATGTTGACGTTTCCTTATTTTCACCAGCCTTGAGTTGCTGTTCCACGCTTTGACAAACCTTACGGAACTCTTCCTCGAATGCCAGAGGGTTTCTGTTGGTTCGTCCCCCCAGGGTCACCAGTGTCCTGCCGGGAAATTCACGGGAGGGTTCGGCCACCACCCACATTTTTCGGTGGCTCATGTAGTAAGCCAGTATGATTCCAATGAGAAGGGCCGAAAACCCCACATACACCACCCAGACCCCCGGGTCGCTCTTGACTTGCAATCCCGTATACCAGGCAGTCTCCGCCTCTTTTATGGCGAAGTGGTAGTTGGAAATCTTGTTGCCGTGAAAATCGGGGTCATTGAGAAGTATGTAGGCTCCGGTGGGCTCCTCTCCCTCACGAAGCATGGCCATGATCACGATAGGTCCCAGCTGAGCGATGTTCTCCCTGTAGTCCATGACCTGAATCTGGTCCGTGGTCCCTGGAATGGTCTTGGGCGTGCGCATTTGCATGTCCATGGTCCAGGTCTTTTCTGAATCCGTGTCCCTGATTTCCACCTTGAGGCTTGTCAAGATGGAACCATAGGTGGACTGATAAAAGGTTATGCCCCCATAGGTCAGGGGATGGTTGACGCGAATGGGAGTTTGCAGAATCTTTTCATCGCCCTTCAGAATGGTCAAGTCCGAGCGATACTCCCTGGGCGTTCCCATTTCATAGAACGAAACGGAAAACGCATCGCAGCGCACGGTAAATGGAAGCTCGAGTCTTTCGTGGCCTCTGCTCAGCATCACCATTTTAGAGGCTTCCCCTTCAATGATGTTCATGATCCCTCTGAAGCCGAAAAGGGAACCGATGATGGCGCCGACAAGAATGACAAGGACGCTCAGGTGGATGAAATAGACCATGAAAGAGCTCCACCTGCCCCGCTCTGCCAGGGCCATGTATTTGTCGGAGCTGTCGATGGCTTTTAATGGCCCGAATTCTCCGCCTATGACCTTCTCAAGAGAAGGGGCCACCTTCTCCATGGGCTGGGCGGTCGTCATTTGAAAATTTTGAGAGAACTTGGAAACTTTGTCGCTGGAAAACTCTTGGTCCCGTTGACGGGCCAACTTTATGGTTTTTGGCAAACGTTGAACCGAGCAGATGATTAAGTTGATGCACAAAAGGGCGAGGAGGAATCTGAACCAGTTGGTGCGATACATATCGTGCAGGCTGAAGGTTTGTATGAGCCACGCCAAAGCTGGAGGATAATGGTGATGCACCTCGGAACCCGCCATCCCGTAAGGGAAGAGGGTTCCTATTACCGAGACTGCAGCAAGGGTGAAAAATATGATCAGCGTCAATCTCATGGAAGCCAAAGTGCCAACAACACCCTTCAGCAGCCCGTCTCTCTCCTGCATGGCTGGGCAACCTCGCAAATTTTGGGGTTTGGATTGAAAGTGGACACAGCAAATCCGTTATTAACTTGTAGGCCCTGATCGGACAAGGGGTCAGGGCGGATGGCCTGAGCTTTTAGCGAGGACATGGAAGCCTTCTTCTGTGATCTCAAAGAGATTTGGAGCCCAGCCTCTTCAAACTGCCCGAAACCCCTCTCTGGACGGAGTGGCGGGGTGGCCGCCTCACTGAGCCTTCATCATTGCAACTCTTTTCACACTGTCAAAGGAAACAACGAATTGTAAAGGAAAGGGAAAGAATGACAACTATAAATGGAATATTTTCGTTCTGTGTGAAGGCCTTACGCGTTATAAAATGAGCCATTGCCCTGGTGGTTTCCACAATGAGGAAAGCTTTTCTTCGCCGGCTGGCCCAAAGGCACCTTTGCCACAGGGGCGAAAAGGTCTTATAGGAATGAAGGGGAATTTACCGAGGGAGAGCTTAACGTTGTGAAGGTTGATGCTTCGGGGCTACCTTGGCTTTCGAACATCACATCCCTATCACATTGTTCTGTAGGGTCCGCGGGCCACTGCCTTTTGGTGAAAGGCTTCAAGGTGAGATTCAAATGGGGGAGGAGTGCTAAATGGAGAAAAATTCTATAGAATACGATGTGATCATTCTTGGGAGTGGTCCTGCGGGGCTCCAGGCCGCAGTGCATGCTGCACGAGCCAAAACACGGGTTGTGGTTTTGGGGCGTGTTCAAAGATCCTCTCTTTTCAAGGCCCACATAGAAAACTACTGCTGCATGGATGACATGGTTTCGGGAGAGGATATCCTGGAACAGGGAAGGCGTCAGGCGGAAAAGTTCGGAGCTGAGTTCATGGATGTGGACGTTGTGGGCATTGATCTTTTGGACGACGGCACGCTCTCGGCCAGGCTGGAGTCGGGTGAAGCCCTCCATGCTCCAGCCATCATCCTTGCCATGGGTGTTTCGAGAAACCGATTGAATGTCCCGGGGGAAAAAGAACTGCTGGGCAAGGGCGTGAGCTACTGCGTGGAATGCGACGGGAACTTCTTTCGAGGAGAACCGGTGGCCGTTGTGGGCAATGAGAGCGCCGCATTTTCGGGAGCGCTGCAGCTTCTCTTGCTCGCCGGCGATGTGCACCTCGTGTATCAGGAAGCCAGAGTGGATGAACACTTGAAGTTTCATGTGGAGAGCAGTGCCATCGAGAGGCATGAGGGAACCTGGGTCAAATCCATTGCAGGGCAAAACGAGGTGGAAAGATTGGAGTTGCAGTCAGGAGAAGAACTGAATGTGAAGGGTGTCTTCATCGAACTGGGGGCGAAAGGGGCCTTGGATCTTGCAGCCAACCTTGGGGTCATGCTCGACCCCGAGTCCATGCGCTACATCTCCGTGAACAAGAAACAGGAAACCAATGTTCCGGGAATCTATGCTGCGGGCGACATTTGTGGCCCTCCCTGGCAGATGGCCAAAGCTGTGGGAGAGGGATGTGTGGCAGGAATGGAGGCTGCGGTTTACGCCAAAAAGCACCGCAGGACGGCTTGAAATCATATATGTGATGGGTTCTAATCTTACTGACGCAGGACAGTTTATGCCCTTTGCTTGAAACAGGGCGGGTGAGTTCGCAAAAATCCATCACAAAAATCCATTGACAGCAGGTTATTGAGGGTGTAGAAGGACGTTTCTTCAGCGAAGGAGGCTCTTGTTCGGGAATTTCGGTTGGTTGAGTTGATGTGGAATTTTTGAGAAAAGGGTTGACGGAAGCTGGGGAAGGGAGTAGGTTACGGATTCTTGCCGTTGTGGAAGAAATTTCTTGACGGCGGTTTTTTGAGGAGTTAGATTAGAAAGTCCCTGAGGGCAGGGGCTCTGTTCTTTGGAAACTAAATAGTGAGTCTGTGCTGGGCCTGAGAAGTTTT
>SLCH01000078.1 GCA_007125915.1 Syntrophobacteraceae bacterium | reverse complement strand
GGCCGGGTCATGCCAAGGACCGTTGATTCCGGATCGGGCTGCCAGGTGTCGGCGGCCCTCTGGTGGACCAGCCGGGTTTCCGGACCGGCCATGCCTCGAGCGCGAACCGTCTCCATAACACGGTTCATGTGATTGGTGTTGCGGCCGGTCCGGCGCATGACTTCCCTCGATTCCCGGCCTACCTGATCCTGAATGGAGCGGGAAATCCGCTCGGAGAAAAGGGCCTCAAATCCGTGGTAGACCGCCGCCATGCAGTTGCTTCCCGGCACGGTCGTCACGTAAATGTCCCGGAATTGCTCGGCGGTGGCCTCCGAAAACACGCCCATCCGGTTTAACAGCCCGTTGGCACGGGCAAGGCTTCGCTGCTGGCTTTCAGTCAGGCTTGACGGCGCACTGGCCAGGGCATTGCGGATTGTATCTAAAATCTCCTGGCCCGGTGTCTGGGAAACGAGAAGGTCAAACTGGTGGATGACAATCCAGTCCATGAAGGCCAGCGCCAGGTCGAAGGCCTCGGAGGCGGCCTGCCGGAACACCTCCTGGATAAAAGGTTCGGCCTCGAGTGCGTTCCTCATGGCCCGCGCGGAAAGATGGATGCCGCGTGCCGTGAGGGTCTCGTTTTCTTGCAGGAACGTCTGCACGGACGCCGCCAGGTCTGCCTGCGCCAGCGGTGTCAAGGCTGCCGGAGGCATGTCCAGCAAAGACACCCAAGCCGGATCAAAGGTGTTTGCCCAAGTGACGATCAGATCGGGATGGAGAGTCCGCTCTTCGGTCACCCGATTCACTTCGATTGGAAGGGGAAAGCGCAGGCCCACTTTCCACCCGGTCATCAGGGGCACTGCCAGATAGTACCGGTTGTAGACCATGAGGCCTTTGGCGAGCTGCTCCTCCGTGAGTTGGGTCACGGGGCGGGGTGTGGCTTCTTCGGGAGGCGTAAAGGGTTGTGCATTGTTCCAGATGGGCAGCAGCCGCCGGGCAATGGTGCGCAAAGTATCATTTGGGCCGACTATGATGGACATGCGTTTGCGCGAGGTGTCGTGGATCAATCCCCCCTGGCCCGATACGGGACCAACCCGTGCGGTGATATCATCGGCGGCCTGCCGCTGCAACCACGCCGCGCTGCTGTGAGAGAGCGGCCCCTCTTGCTGAATGACGTGCACCAACTCGTGTGCCAGCAGGCGCCGTCCCTCCGCCGTACCCGGGGCATACTCCCCCGCACCGAATACTATTTCCGGTCCAACGGTGTAGGCCCGGGCTCCCAAGGCCCTTGCGGACTCCCCTGCACGGACATCCGTATGCACCCGAACCTCGCTGAAGTCATGACCGAAACGTGATTCCATCAACTCTTGCGTGGCAGCTTCCAGTGAACAGCCGGGTGAGGATGCCACTTCCGCCACAACGGATGGCACGATGGCCTCTGGAGCACCACTTGCCCGGACACGGTTGATGGCAGGTTGATTGTGGTCGCTTTGCCCCCCGCTGCCGTGGGATAACTTTTCGCCGGAGATGGGAGAGAGGTGCACTCCTGGCTCAGGATCACGCAGCAGCTGATCGGCGACGCGGTCTGCCTCTTGTTCGTATTCGTCCCCCGGAGCGTTGACCTTCAGCTTCGGTTGTATTCTTTTTGGCATGCCGGAATGCAGTGGTTTTTGGCTCAAATCGCCGGCGAATCGAGCTGTACCTGCATTGGCCTCAACTTCAGGGCCTGCAGAATCAGCCCATGGCAGCCGCTGCACTACCCGGTTTCCCCTTGTGCAGTGTGGGTGAAGAATAGAGCGCACTTGACGGGTATGGCCTGAAAATGAGGAGCTGGGCTTTGAAGATTTTGCGCATGTGGTCTGCTGGGCTGACGGCGGTTTCTTCGAAAATGAACGCATGGTCGACCACCCCTTACAGATCTTTGTAATGGAAACGTTGGGTCCCTTTGGATGGGAAGATGGCGTAGCGGCAGATCTTAACCACTCCGTCTGAAGCTTCACAACGGGCCGGTGAACTCAGAGGGACCCACACAACAACCACGCCAGGACAGAGGGTTGACGCGCCATACACACGGCCGATAAGCGGGACCTTTCAGATCTTCGTCGTCGTAGGCCCCGCCAAACAGAGTCCGGCCATGTACGAACACTCAAGGCGGGCCAGGGGGTGGGGCAACACCAACCCCTTTAAAACATACCGAACAGGATCAAGGAAAGTATCTTCATACCATGAGGAAATCTACAAAGGGTCACAGTCACAACCCAAAAGCCGGGAATCGGTCCTGAAGGAAGTTGAACCAGATCGCCCCGATCAGGAACAATTGTAAGAACGTGGCCAAAATCGCCCGCGCTCGCCCGAATTTATGGACATAGGCGACAATCGGCGCTGCCCAGTAGAGGGCAAAGCCGATCACCGCCATGAACACCGCGCCGAAAAGCGCCAGTTGTCCTTCGGGGGTGAGTGATTCTTGCAAGGCGCTGTTCGGCACCCAGTCGTAGAGTTGCAGGAAAGGCCAGGCGGCGGTCATCAAGAACCCGGTGGAAAAGCAGGCCGTGGGTCTGGTGCGCGCCCCAAGGACACGGCCTGATATCAAGAGCGCCAAGCCGACCGAGCCAAAGCCAAGAAACTGGGTGATCGCATCGAACACGAACGCAGCCAAGGTGGGCAGTCCGGGGGGAGTGTCGCCAGTGAATTGCGGCGGCAGTGCGATGGCCAGGCAAACCAAGTAGACAAAGGCGGCAAGACCCAGCGAATGGTATAAAACTTCGTCAGAATTCAGATCGACCTGTTTCAGCACTTCCACCGGATTGCGGATGAGCCCCAGCCATAGCTGGAAGTTGTGCTTGAAAAAACGGCCGATCTCTTGGGAGAACTTAGTTAATAAGCCGATGATGTCCAATCTGATGGTCGCCCGAGCTTTGTGCTATCGTATGATTGGCAGCGGACCTGTGGTCTTACCGCGGCGTACGACGATACCGTAATCGGTCCGGACCACGTAACGCGACAAGCGCGCCGGTCCGGTCGAAACCAGAACTTGCCCTCTGGTGACGTTGAGACTAAAGCTCTGATCGGTGATCTGGATACGGAAATCGCTGGAAGGATTGACCGTCGCCTGATGCGTCGGGTTATCGAAGCAGACATTCGTCACGCCTTGGGCAGTGAATGTGCCGTTCCATAACCTGACCACCAGCTGCCCAGCAACACATCCGGCCTGGGAGATCAACAGCAAAGTGGGATCGCTGTTGGGTTCCATTGACAACGTTCCGCCAACATCGAAATGAATGCGCGCCCATCCATTGCCGCCGGTTTTGACCTTGTCGTTTTCTACTAACGGTCGGCTTCCGCTTATTGCCGTGCCGTTGACGAAAACGTCGCCATGCTGAACCACGACGACGGCAAGGCGCTGAGCCGCGGGTGGCCGCGAAATGTCGGGCGGTACGAAATCCCCGCAGGCCGACAGGGTCAATGTGAAAAGGCTAAGCACCAAAACCCGGAATACCCGAAGAAACCTCATGGATTTGCTCCTCCAGATCGATCCTGCGGTGAACAAACCGGTAAAGGGGGCTGGCCAAACTGAAGCAAGCGCGACCGCGCAATCAGAACGTAGGATGAGAGTAGCACTTGCGGAACCGGATGCAAAGCGAAGGCAATCTTAGTTCCTCAGGCGCAAGCCAACCCACAGAGACATAGTGGACACCCCCTTGTTGGTACTTAAGGACCGGCGTGCGCCCACCACTAACGATGCTACTCGACGGACCGAGGTGTGAAAAAGGGATCGAAGCCGACTTGCTTTTGTGTAGTAGTCGCGCAAAAGAAACGGTGCCCAACTGATGCAACTCTGCCCGTGCTGGCGCACAGGCGAGATCATTCTTGGAAGTCGGACTCCTAGTTTAGCGGCCCTTTGAACCGTTGAAGCTTGTAAGATAAGAATTTGTTTTTTATTATTTTTTCAATAGCATGTGTGTGGGATACAGTCAAGGCAATTTCTGTGGCCGGTGGCTGTGTAGTAAGCAAATGAAATGTCCGCATTCTGCGGGAGTGTGAATCGTGGGTTATAGGGTACCACTTCGGGTGTGTGGCTTAAATCGCCAGCGAATCGAGCTTTACCAGCACTGGCCTCAACTTCAGGGCCTACGGAATCAGCCAATGGCAGCCGTTGCACTACCCGGTTTCCCCTTCTGCAGTGTGGGTGAAGAATAGAGGGCACTTGACGGGTATAGTCTGAAAATGAGGAGCTGGGCTTTGAAGATTTTGCGCATGTGGTCTGCTGGGCTGACGGCGGTTTCTTCGAAAATGAACGCATGGTCGACCACCCCTTACAGATCCTTGTAATGGAAACGTAAGGTCCCTCTGGATGAGAAGATGCAGTAGCGGCAGATCTTAAATACTCCGCCTGAAGCTTCACAGCGGGCCGGTGAACTCAAAGGGCCCCACACCACACAACCTCGCTGACACAGGGGGAATCTGGCTTGAGCCAGTGCAGTAATGAGAGTTTTGCCCGTCAAGGCCGGCAGCTTTGTCATACTGCGATGCTCACTCGCTGGACTCCAATGAAGTCGAGTGGCTCCATATCGTTGCCCTCGACTTCCAGACACAGCTCGATGGCCTCCCTTATTCTTACAATAAGTTCATCGAGGGATTTTGCCTGGGTGTGACAGCCCCGCAGAGAAGGGACCGATGCAACGTAGTAGCCTTCACGGTCTCGTTCTATGATTACACTGAATTGTTTTTCCATATCTGACCATCTCAGGAATACGTTATTGCGTGTGTTTCAGTTTGTGCCACAAAGAGCTACGGGCTCGGGAGCGCTAACCCGCCATCAGCCGCGCGAGGAACGAGCGTCGTCGGGATGGCATTGTTGGGCAGCAGCCTTGGTCTGGTGCAGGCGAGATCGGATATCTTGAACCAGCACCTCGGCCTCTCGGATATCGCGAGAAAAGACGAATCCCGAACTTAGGAGGGTGTCTGCCTTCTTCCATACGACCTTGACGACCGGAGCACCGCCGGCCCAGCGCCCCGAATGCCACTTGCCCAGTTTCACATCGAGCACATCGCTGAACGAGATCACGATGGGTGTCTCTGTGAGGTAACGTCGAAAGAACAAAGCCAAGGCATTGACCCAGAAGTCGCCGATTCCGCGCGCTAAGAGCCCATCCCTGGAATAGCGTCGCCACCACTTTTCGTCAATTTCCGTTCCGAGGTAGTGTCCGCGTCTTGTTTCAGCCGAGCGCATCCCTACTCCGATCAAACCACATGATTGCATTAATCCTGCCCAAGGCTCAGCATAACCGGCGGCAAAAAGCAGAGCGACGAAGGAGCGTCGCTTTTTGACGTCCGAGTTGATGCTGTTTTTAGGGTTGCTTTTCAAACCAGCACCGACTCTACAGGCCGCCGCAACGATCTCGGCATTTCCTTTCCCCGGCCGAAGCGTACGACGAGATCGGGCCTACGGTCACCCAACCCCAGGGCCTTGGTGAATTCGGGGCGAAGGTGGGACTCCTCGACAGGCTGATTCACAAAGGCGTTCCGGATTCCCAGTGCTGTTGCTTGTAGCGCAAAGCGCTCATAACAGCGGCCTGCCTCAACCCAGTGATCCTTGTCATCGACGTTCGATACAAACACTGCGATTCCCGCCGAACTGCGGATGTGTCGGGCATACTTGTCATTCTCCGGTTTCGTACGAAAGAAGGTGCGAAATAGCAGCCTCCCCAGCCAGCGTGGAGCCGGAGGACTTCCGGTCGATCGAGCCGTCAAGCCATCCCCGGTTCGAATCGCTTCGCCATCACTGAAGCGAATCCAACTCTCCAGCTCACTCACAAAAGCCGGGTTGTTGATCTGCATCGTGTTGCCCTGAACTACATATTCAAGGACCTTTTCCATGGCTTCACTTTCAGTGAGCAGGATGACCGCAACGCCATTCCCGGTTCCCGCTGCTTCGAGCATTCGCAGTTCCTCCGGAGCCAACGATTTACCATCAAAGTCGGTTCGTGTGCATTGCCGATGGGGGATTGCTTTGAACAGAGACGATTCTTCCGCCTTCGATCGTTCCAGCGCAACCGTTATTACTCCACCGGTAGCGGAACCGAATTCTGCATCGCCAATGAAGCCGAATGCTCTTGCCGCCTGAACAAGGTTCTCGGCAGCGCATCCTAACGACACGAAAAGATGATGGTCATCTGGATCAACCACCGGGGTACGCCGGGACAAATCCGGCAGGATCGCAATGGAACGATTATCGATCCGAAACCGCCAGCACTGTGTGTTGTGCCCGGACGGAGCCAGCGTGGCGTATCGGATGATCTCTTTCATGCGCGCCGCCTCATCAGCCAGCGCGCCTTCCGAGTGGCGCCAGATGCTTTGCACTGCCTCTTCGTAGTTCAGGTCGCGGACCTCCCTTCGCAATTCTAATGTGGCGTTGACCCGTGGCGCGAAGCTTGCGGGCGCCGAAGGCGCATGCAAGCGAGTGACATCGGTGTCCAATGGCCTGGTTGGCGCAGCCGGAGGCGGAGCTGACCGGGACATGGGCCCGATAGGGTCAACACCACATTGGCGACGCCGCAGGCAGCGCCAACAAGGTATTAGCTGGACGGAATCTGACCTGCCAATACCGCCAATTGTGGTGTTGTCTATAAAAGCAATTGTAATGCCAACAATCTAGTCAGAGTCATCCGGAAAGCTTGAGTAAAAAGATGATGATAGGGAATTGCTTTCGGGATTTGGCTAGCAGGTGCTGTCGGTGTTGTCAAGGCCATATTCATTCCAACTTTCGGGGACATGAAGGCAGTACGGCCAAGTGCTTATGGTGAACCTATCCTTTGCAGGGGGATGGAGGTTGTCACCCCCGTTTGCCAAGGCAAGGCACCCCCCCACAAGGCGTCTTCTGCGAAAGCACCTCATGTCAGCGATTTGAGATCTTCGTGGCGATTTGGCCGTATCTTGCGCCATTGCGGCAAGGTTGATGGGGTTGACCAGGGGCCGGGTAAATTTGAAAGGCACATACACACTTCAAATCACCAGCGTACACACTATTTACACACCACGAAAAAAGCACTTAACGGATTTTCCGATAAGTGCTTGATTTTCCTGGAGCCGACGAAGGGATTTGAACCCTTGGCCTGCTGATTACGAATCAGCTGCTCTACCCCTGAGCTACGTCGGCGCGAGAATGAGTAGGCTTATAGCACGCTGTTTCAAATAGCGTCAAGCTCAAAGCCTTTCATTGTACGGATGGAGGCATGTTTGTAAAGCTCTGAAATTGGCTTGTCAGGACTTGCTCCACCGCCACCTGCAGGCGCATCAGTGCACTGCACGCAGCCTGAGGGGGACCATGCTGCTGAAAGTCCCCATGGGTTCTTCAGAAAGCATGGGGAGCAGTGCTGGCGGTGGTGGGGCCGTGCAGCACAACTACAGAACAGGGCTTGGTGGTCTAAAGATTTGGTACCACTTCCCTGGGTGACCAGCATGGACTCATGTGGGCAGGCCCCCTATCTACCCGGTTGCGTTCGAAAAAAGCCCCTTTGGTGCGCGCAAGCCTGGGGCTAAAAAGAATGCCGAGCTGGGGCTCAGCGGTCCCAGGGGGGATTTGGTGGTTCCAGGGGAGGGCTTGCGGATTTCAGGGGGTGCGGGGAGGCGGAGTTGAGTGGTTCAGGCCTTCAGAAAGCAATCTGGTGACAAGCTTCTGTTGCTGTTCTGCGGAAAGGGAGACAGGCCTGGGATGATGGGCATGCCCCGCTTCATGGGGCCATCGGTTGCACAATTTTAGCTTCCATAGAACCAGGGGTTTCGCGATGCTAACCTACAGATAAGCGGCTTTGCGTTCAGCTGGGAACCTTTCAAGGGCATACCTCAGCATGGTTCGCGGCATGGTGCGGCAATGAGACTCCAGAAAAGTCTCCAGCCGGGCCGCGTCTTTTTTTCCCACCTCCCGCAGCATCCAGCCCGTGGCTTTGTGGATCAGGTCCTCCCGATCCCGAATCAGTTTCAGGGCAATGTCCAGGGTCGTTTCCAGATGGTTTTGCCGAATGAAATGAAAGGTGGCGACGATGGCGATGCGCCGGGTCCAGAGCACGGGAGACTCCGCCCATTCATGCAGGAGTGAAATGCTCGCGGTGTCGTGATCATGCATGTATCTCCCAACCACATGAGGTGCGGAAACGTCCACCAGGTCCCAGTTGTTGATTCGCCCCCGGTCCATGGCCCAGCGGTAGGTGTCGAAAACATCCCTTTTTGATGTGTCGGCATACGCGCCGTTGCCCCCTCGGGACTCCATGGCCTTCACGAGAAGGAGGAGACCGGCCAGGCGAATCTCGTGCCAGGGAGAGAGCAGCAGCTCCTTGACTTCATCCAGGGGAAGCCCTTGGAACGGCCGAACCAACTGGCGGACTCTCGGCACCCTGACCCCCAGAAAAACATCTCCATGCCCATACTGGCCGGGAGCCGTTTTAAAGAAACGGCTCAGATGGGCAGCCTGCTCCCTGTTGGCTTCCGCCCTCAGATCTTCGATCAAATGACGCGCAAAGAGTCCGTTTTCCATCGCCCCTTCATCCATGGGCAGCCCGTTGCCCCATCCCCTGGAATGGAGACAACCGTGTTGGATGGGTCTTCATTTTTCCTCCAAAGGCCGGGCGCCCATCAGTTCCTCCGCCGTTCTCTCCGCCAGGGTGAGAACATCTTCCCTGCTTTCCACCTCACCCGGTCCTCCCACACCGCAGGCCCTGACGAAGCGGGTTTCCGTGAAGCCGAAGGATCTGAAAAAATAATCGAACTTGGGAAAAATGTTTGTGAAGCTGTTTTCGTCGGGATTGGCCTGGGCCAGGATGAGCACAAACTTCTTTCCGGGCTTGAGCCGCGATTTCACGGGGTTGGTGATGAAATCGGGCACCAGGTAGGAAAAGGTTCGATCGAGGAATCCTTTCGCCTGCGCCGAAACGTCCCAGAAATAGACGGGGGAGGCGAGCACCACCACATCGGCATCCCGAACGGCATCCAGCACCCGGGTGAGATCATCCTCCAGGACGCAGCGGTCCAGTTTTGTCTTGCAGAGCATGCACCCCTGGCAACCCTGGTACTGCAGATCGTTGAGCACATGCGTCTCCACCTTTCCACCCAGCCTTTGAGCGGTCTCACAAAATCTTTTGGCAAGGATGGAACTGTTGGCATCGGGCCGGGGACTTCCCAGCACACAGGCGATGTTCATGGAATCTCCTTTATGGGATTGCACCGTTTCACGACTCATGCTCTTTGTTTGGAGGATTTGTGAAGACTCCCTCCAGCCACGGCTTTTCATTTAACCGATTGTGTGGTCCCCTCTCCCGCCATTCCCGCGGAGGCGTTTGTCCAGATGGTCCCGAAAAACGAGATTCCCGCCTTCCCGGGAATGACGTGAAGGGGCTTTCATTCAGGGTGAAAAAACTGAGATCAACAGCCTTATTCTCTCAAGCACAGGGCCTTCAGCTTCGAAAGGGACAGAAGGTGAACCCCATGACCCCCTGTTGGATCAGTCCCCTTTGCGCAACAATAAAAGAGAACGCGCCTGCGCTTCCACCTGGCTCCCCGCTTCCAGGAGTTCTTTTTCATCCAGCCATCCCACTGCGGTGTCGAGAGTCTTCTCCCATTTTTCCGCCCACTTCTCCGGAGGAAGGGTGAAAGGAAGGGGCTCGTGGTGCGCATTGAAAATTAGGTAAAAGCTGTCGTCCACGATGCGGTGACCCTGAGGGGTGGGATCGGGAATGGCCTCCCCGTTGAGAAAAATGCCCAGGGACTTGGCATAAGCCTCCCCCCAGTTTTCCTCTGCCATCTGCTCCCCCTCCAGGGTGAACCAGGCGATGTCTTTCACGTCGGTGCCGTGGATGGCCCGCCCCTGAAACCACCTGCGCCGCCGGAACACGGGATGGTCGTGGCGGAAGTGAATGAGACGGCGGCAAAACTCCATGAGCTCCCCGTCTCCGGCCTCCCAGTCAAACCAGGAAATCTCATTGTCCTGGCAATAGCCGTTGTTGTTTCCCTGCTGAGTGCGGCCCATCTCATCGCCTCCCAGGAGCATGGGCACTCCCTGGGAGAGAAAAAGAGTGGCCAGGAAATTGCGCTTCTGGCGAACCCTCAGGGCATTGACTTCCGGGTCGTCCGTGGGCCCTTCTGCACCACAGTTCCAGGAGCGGTTATGGCTTTCTCCATCCTGGTTGTCCTCCCCGTTGGCCTCGTTGTGCTTTTCGTTGTAGGACACGAGGTCGTTGAGGGTGAAGCCGTCGTGAGCCGTGACAAAATTGATGCTCGCATTGGGCCGGCGGCTGGTGGATTCGTAGAGGTCGGAGCTTCCTGTGAAACGGGCGGCAAATTCGCCGAGCGTCTGGTCTTCTCCTCGCCAAAAATCACGGACCGTGTCCCGGTATTTGCCATTCCATTCGGACCAGAGGGGTGGAAAATTGCCCACCTGGTACCCCCCTTCTCCGATATCCCAGGGTTCGGCGATGAGCTTCACCTGGCTGATGACGGGGTCCTGCTGAATGATGTCGAAAAAAGCGGAAAGACGGTCCACGTCGTGCAATTCCCGCGCGAGGGTGGAAGCCAGGTCAAAACGGAACCCATCCACGCGCATTTCCAGGATCCAGTAGCGCAGGGAATCCATGATCAGCTGCAGGACGTGAGGGTTCAACATGTTGAGAGTGTTGCCGGTGCCCGTGTAGTCCATGTAATAGCGGGGATCATCGGCCACAACCCGGTAGTAGGCGGCGTTGTCCAGCCCCTTGAAGCAGAGCATGGGGCCGAGATGGTTTCCTTCGCTGGTGTGATTGTAAACCACGTCCAGGATGACCTCCAGGCCCGCCTTGTGCAAAGTTTTGACCATGTTTTTGAATTCGTGCACCTGGCCGCCCCCCGCCGGTGCCGAGGCGTATTCATTGTGGGGGGAAAAGTAGCCGATACTGCTGTATCCCCAGTAATTGCGCAGTCCTTTATCCATCAGGTGCGCATAATGGATGAACTGGTGAACGGGCATGAGTTCCACCGCCGTGATGCCAAGCCCGAGCAGGTGTTCCACGAAGGCCGGATGCGACAGGCCCGCGTAAGTTCCCCGCAACTCAGAGGGAATCTCCGGGTGATTGATGGTGCAGCCCTTGACATGTGCTTCGTAAATGACCGTTTCGTGCCAGGGCCTTCGGGGATGACGGTCGTCCTGCCAGTCGAAGCGGGGATCGATGACCACCGATTTGGGGACGAAAGGAGCGCTGTCCAGCTCATTGAAGGAATTGTCGGGATCTTCAAAATCGTAGGGAAACACGGCTTCGTTCCACTGGACCTGTCCCTCTATAGCCTTGGCATAGGGGTCCAGGAGAAGCTTGGCCGCGTTGCACCGTTGGCCCTGCTGCGGGTTCCATGGTCCGTGAACCCGGTAACCGTAGCGCTGGCCCGGTTTGATTCCCGGAAGGTAGCCGTGCCAGCAGAGTGCCGTGACTTCAGGCAGTGCATGGGACGCCGTGGGATTTCCTGCCTCATCGAAAAGGCACAGTTGCACCTTTTCGGCCACTTCTGAAAACACCGAGAAATTGACCCCTTCACCATCAAAAGTCGCTCCGAGGGGATAAGGCTGGCCCGGTAAAATTGGACCGGGGTCACTGACCATGCGGGAATCTTGATCGCTGCGCATACTGGGGCTCCTGGGAAATCATGGGGTTGCCTGCACTGAAGCTTCAGGCCCGGAAGCGCCCTTCTCGGCGCCAGGGCCTGCAAAACAACTGGAAAATCTATCGAAATTCTATGGGAAAAATAACCTTTTCACATTCCCTGGAATCTGAACTATATTCGAAAAAAACTGGCCTGCAGGATTCAGGGTGGATGAACATGAAACCATTATGACACATTCCTTTTCCTGTGAACACAATGGAGATGCACAGCATAAATGCATATCCCTGAGGACGCCCCATGAGCGGTGAACAGGAAGAGACCGTCCCCTCCCCTTCAGAAAAAGAAGGGGGCTTGGCTTCACGAAACATCAAGTGCCGCCCCATCAAACGGAAAGGCCTTCTGGCCATTTTCTTCCTTGTTTTCGCTCAGACTCTGGGCTTTGTCTCATCCATCGATGCCCTCATGTCCAACCGCACCGCTCAGGGGGCCGTAGCCTGGATCGTGTCTCTCAACACCTTTCCCTACGTGGCCGTTCCCGCTTACTGGGTGTTCGGGCGCTCCAAGTTCCAAGGCTACGTCATCGCAAGGCGGGAAAAGGACACCGCCCTCGGCATTGCTCTCAGTGCCAAAATGGAAACGGCCGCCTCCCACAAAGCCTATTCCCAGAGCGATGAAGGCCGCCTTCAGGCCCTGAAGCGATTGGCCAAGATGCCCTATTTCAAAGGGAACCGCCTGGAGTTGCTCATCGATGGCGATGCCACCTTCGGCAGCATTTTTCAGGGAATCGACGGGGCCGAGCGCTACCTGCTGGTCCAGTTTTACATTGTTCGCAACGACCATCTGGGGCGGGAACTCAAGAGAAGGCTTGAACAAAAGGCGCGGGAAGGAGTCCATGTCTATTTTCTCTACGACGAAATCGGCAGTTACCGGCTGCCCCGGTCCTACACGAGGGAACTGACGGAAGCAGGGGTTCAGGTGCGTCCCTTCCACTCCACACGAGGTCCGGGAAACCGCTTTCAGCTCAACTTCCGAAATCACCGGAAAATCGTGGTGGCCGACGGACATCGCGGCTGGGTGGGCGGTTTCAATGTGGGTGACGAATACATGGGAAAGGACCCCAAGGTCGGCCCGTGGAGGGACACGCATTTGCTCATTGAAGGTCCCGCAGTGCTCGGCCTGCAGATCTCCTTCATGGAAGACTGGTACTGGGCGACAGACGGGATTCCCGAGCTGGACTGGGAGCCCAGGCTCGCACAGGGCAGTGACGTGCCCATCCTGATCCTTCCCTCGGGACCCGCTGACAGGTTTGACACGGCCAGTCTTCTCATGCAGCATGTCATCCATTCGGCCCAGCAACGCGTCTGGATTGCCAGCCCCTATTTCGTCCCCGATGAGGGGGTCAGCGCCGCCCTCAAACTTGCCGCCCTCCGTGGGGTGGACGTGCGCATCCTCATCCCTGAAAAACCCGATCATCTTCTGGTCTACTTCGCCGCCTATGCCTTTATCGGCTCCATGCTCGAAGCGGGGATCGAAATTCACCGCTATGAGACGGGCTTCCTTCATGCCAAGACCTTTCTCGTGGACGATGCCCACTCGGGGGTGGGAACGGTCAACCTGGACAACCGGTCTTTCCGTCTCAACTTTGAAGTCGTCGCCCTGGTGGAAGATCAGGCCTTCGCCCTGGAAATGGAACGCATGTTCAATGAGGATTTTGCCGGTGCACGGAAAATGACACTGAAAGAAATTCTTGAAAAGCCTTTCTGGTTTCGAGCCGTGTCACGGGCGGCTTACCTCACGGCGCCCCTGCTCTGACTCAAACCCACACACCTGGCTTTTTTTGCTTGAGAAACAGATCAGTTCCTGCTGGCCACGGACTGGCCGCCCGCGTAACCCTCGCCCGCCGTCAAACGGAATCGTTTGGCGATGTTCTGAACCGTTTCTCCACGCCGGGGTGAATAGGCCACGGGTTTGACCGGCTCATGAAAGGCTTCTGAAGCTGCGGCCCCAAGGGCCAGAGCCCCTGAGGATCCCATGTTCACCTGGAAGCTCCTGAGCTCCTCCACGAGAAAGTTATTTCCGAGCACGGCCACGACTGCCTCTCTGGTCCCTAAGGGAACACAAAGCTCATAGGACAGGACATATGGAGGAATATGAGCTTTGGAAAGCTCGGGATTGTGATTCAAGAGAGTGGTCTGGTCCACACCCACTCTTTCACTGAGCCAGCAAAGTTTCAATCCCCCTGGCACCAGAACCGTTTCGAACCATGGCTCGTATTGGCAGGGCTGGTAGCGGAACCCATATCTGACAGGGTCTCGACTGATGCGCACGGCGGCCAGAACCTTGGGCACGTAATCCCTTGTTTCCGCAGGAAGATAGCCCTTTTCCTGCAATTCCCAGAATGTGTGCAGACCCGTGCGATCGAGGACGGAACGCACTCGGTTTTCTCCACAGTTGTAGGAGGCCAGGGCCAGGGCCCAGCAGTCAAAAAGATCGTACAGGTGCGACAAGTATTCCGCTGCCGCTTCGGCCGCTTTGAAGGGATGCCGTCTCTCATCCAGCCACTCGTTTTGCTGCAAACCGAACCGCTCCCCCGTGACGGGAATGAACTGCCACATGCCCACGGCATTGGCATGAGACCGGGCGGTGGGCCGAAAACCGCTCTCCACCAGGGCCACGTAGACCAGTTCCCTCGGCAATCCCTTTCTGGCAAAGATTTCCTGCGCAGGGACCACGTAAGCCTCCGCCCTTTCCAGCAGTATTTGAAAAGATCTCGGGTTTTTTTCCGAATAGTGGAAGGTCCATGCATCGATGGATGGATGATGGGGAATGTCCAGAAGGTGTTTGGCGGATTTGGATTCGTGGGGCGATGCGATGGAGTGAGAAGCGAGGCCCTGCGAAACCTTCCCCTCATGGCCATCGTGTGCCAGGGACGGGGTTCCATGCCGTGAAGCTGTGCTGCAGCCGGCAACTATCACTGCAACCAGGCATGCCAAGACCATTGACGTGTGACGCAGATGGTTTTCAGTTGTGGACCCTTGATTCGAAAAGGAAAAACGATGTCTTACCCTCGCAAGAATTGATTGTGCCCCCATAAGAATACCTTCCCCTTTTCCGAGCCCGCACATGGGGCCCTCGCCGTAAATGCCCTTGAAACGGGACGCCAATCAGCCGCTGAAACCCCACACCTTTTTGCCGTTGGATGGAAAAACCAAAATACGCAATCATTATAGGCACAAACAGCCTGTCTGCAAGAGATTTCGCACCATGGCAGAAGAAATTCATCGTGGGGCAAGGACAATCCGTCACAAGGCGGTCACGCGATCGTAACGCACCTCCTGTAATGAACACTCTGTTGGGGACCCATGGACAGGGGTGACCGGATTGTTAAGGGAAAAAAGGTCGTTATTCAATAAGATGTTTTGCTAGCAGTGGGACGGGGTACCGCATATGACAAAGAACAAGAGGCGAAAGCGGATTCTTTTCGTGTGCATTCACAACAGTGCGCGGAGCCAGATGGCAGAAGCCATGGTGAACAATTTATGGGGGGAACGATTTGAAGCCATCAGTGCGGGTTTTTCTCCGGCCCCCCTCAATCCTTTGGCTATAGAAGTGATGCAGGAATGGAACATGGATATTTCCCGCAAGCAGAGCCAGAGCGTTTTTGAGCTGTTCCGAAAGGGCCAGCTGGTGGATTACGTGATCACCGTTTGCGATGAGGCCGGTGCAGAACAGTGCCCCGTATTTCCGGGAATCACCAGACGACTGCACTGGAGTTTCCCCGATCCAGCCCTTTTTGGAGGCACTCACGAGGAGAGGCTTCATGAGGCGAGAATATTGCGGAACTCCATAAAGGCTCGTTTGGAAGAGTGGATGGGACAGTTGGAGGATTGATCCCATGCCCCGTAAAATATTTCATCTCGCTGTCGTTGACGGAGCACCGGCGTGGATTCACCGACACCCACCGCTGCAGATACAGTAATGCATTTTCACAAGAGTTCAAAGGAGCGCAGCAAGTCTCCGGAGGGGCCCAAAAACTCCATTTTCAGCCCGTGCCTTCCTACAACATGAGTGGAACAGCTCAGGCAGGGGTCATAGATTCGTATGCCGTGTTCCATGCGGTTGAGGAACCCCTCCGTGATTTCGGTGCCATTTCCAAATGCCTGGGCAATCTGAAGAATCGTTCTGTTCATGGCCAGGTTGTTGTGTCCGCTGGCTACGACCAGGTTGACCTCCTGCACCAGTCCTCCCTCATCCACAAGATAGTCGTGAAAAAGGGTGCCCCTGGGCGCTTCGATGACACCCACCCCGGCCCTTCCGTTCACTCCCGCATGGCTGCGCACATGAGTGTCCGTGATATGGGGATCGGACAGGGTCTCGGCAATCTTTTCCAGGGAAAAGAGGATCTCGATCAACCGGGCCTCATGCATGTGAAAGCTTCCTGACACGGGCCGGCCGTCCTTTTTCCAGCGGCCAAATTCTTCCAGAGCCCGGTCGGCTCGAGGAGTCCCTGCCCGGTCGCACACGTTGAGGCGTGCGAGGGGACCCACACGATAGAGACCCTTTTCGGGTCCGAGAGATTTGTAATAGGGGAATTTGAGATAACTCCAGGATTCCACTTCTTCCGAGAAAATGTTTCGGTAGGTTTCGGGACGGGCCCCTTTTTCTAGAATTTTTCCGCCGGCATCCATGACTCTCAGCACTCCGTCGTAGTGTTCGAGTCCGCCGTCGGGAGTCACCAGGCCCATGTAAAGGCTGGGAAAATCCCCGTAGTGCTCCAGGTCGGTGGAAAAAGCTTCAATTTTTTCTCGGTACAGATCGAGAGTACGATCCACTATTTCCAGGGCTTCGGGCACCAAGGCCTGCAAAGAATCCACTTTCTCGGGTTTCAGGGGGGACTGAACCCCTCCCGGGACAGCCCAGCTGGGATGAACGCTCTTGCCCCCCAGAACGCGAATGATCTCCTGGCCCACCTGCCGCAGACGTATGCCGTCTTTTGCCACTCCAGGGTATTTGGCCACGAGGCCCAGGATGTTTCTTTCCTGAGGATCACTTTCCATTCCCAGAAGAAGGTCGGGAGCACTCAGGTGAAAAAAGCTGAGGGCGTGGCTTTGCACCAGTTGAGCCCAATGGATCAGGCGGCGCAGTTTGTGTGCCGCCGGGGGAACGTGAACGCCCAGGATGGCGTCACCCGCCTTGGCGGAGGCCAGCATGTGACTGACGGGACAGATGCCGCAGATGCGGGACGTGATGTCAGGCATTTCCCAAAAGGGGCGATGTTCGCAAAATTTCTCAAAACCGCGGAAATCCGTCACGTGAAAACGAGCCCGCGTCACACGACCCTGTTCGTCCAGCTGGAAGGTGATTTTCCCGTGCCCTTCAATGCGCGTGACGGGATCAATGGTCACGGTCTTTTTTGCCATCCCCTCGCCTCCTGTGTCACCCAAAACGGCACATTCCTTCCCCAAGAACCACCCGCTCCCCCTTCAGCAGTGAGGTGAGGGCTGCACCGATGGTCCGCGCATCGGGTGGGCATCCGGGCAAAAAAACATCCACGGGAATCACCGCGTGCAGGGGAAGGGCTGCGGGCAGAAGCATCGGCACTTCGCCCCGGGAGTCCCGTCCGGGTGGCTCCTTTTCTCCCTCGGGGGCATAGACGGCCTCCAGCAGGTTCCCCGCATGGAACCCGTTGCGCATGGCGGGAACATTCCCCATGACGGCGCAGTCACCCAGGGCCACAACGACGCGGCTTCCCTTTCTCAGAAGGGCGGCCATTTCCAGCTGATCTTCATTGTTCACAGCACCTTCCACCAGCACCAGGTCCACATCCGATGGAAAGTCCTTGCGGTCCACCAGCGGGCCATGGACTAGTTGAATGTGCTCATGCAGTTCAAGGAGTTTTTCATCCAGGTCCAGAAAACTCATGTGGCACCCGGAGCACCCCGAAAGCCAGACCGTGGCCAGGCGAATTTTCTTTGAAGCAGCTGAGGACATGCCGTGCCCTTCCCCTTTGTTCTTTCCAGATGAAACCAATCCCTATCCGCCCCAGGTGTGCTTTTCCCGACCGTCCCGAATGCGTTTGGGCAAATCGGGCCTTTTTTCCCCATGGGCTGAAAAGGTCTCCTTGATGTACATGGCTCCCGTGGGGCACACTTGCACACACTTGCCGCAGTTGGTGCAGGTCCTGCTGGTTGCCCAGGGCTGGTTCAAATCTGCAATGACGCGGCAGGACACGCCCCTTCCCATCATGTCCAGAGTATGGACGCCTTCCACTTCGTCACACACCCGCACACAGCGGGCGCACAGAACGCAACGGTTGTGATCCAGGGCGTATTTCTCATGGCTGACGTCTGTGGAAAGCCTGGGGTACAGGGGGTCGTAGCGAAGGTGATCGACGCCAAACCTGAGGGCCAAGGACTGCAGTTCACAACGGCGGTTCATGACACAAACGGAACACACGTGATTGCGCTCGGCAAAAAGCAGTTCCACCAGCATACGCCGGTAGCGGAACAACCGGTCACTTCCGGTGGTCACACGCATGTTTTCCCTCACGGCCGTGACGCATGATGCCAGAAGCTTGGAGGAGCCCTCCTCCTCCACGACGCACAGGCGGCACCCTCCCCTTTCACTCAGCCCGTCCAGGTGACACAGGGTGGGCATGTCGATTCCCTGCTCCCGAATGACTTGCAGAAGATTTTGGCCTTCCTCTGCGCTGACCTTTCGATTGTCGATGGTGAGCGTCACAAGGGCCATGAACTCCCTCCATGTGGCTTTTCATTTTTCGTTTTCGCGAAAGGCCTTCCCATACTCGCAGGTGGTTCGTGCCCCATTCAATGGGCCATGCTGCACACGCCGGCGGGACAATGCCGGTCCTCGATGTGCGCTTCATATTCATGGCGGAAGTGCCGAATGGTGCTCAGAACGGGGTTGGGTGCCGTCTGCCCCAAACCGCACAGGGAAGCGGCACTGAGCAGTTCACACAGGTCTTCCAGCTTCTCCAGATCCTGTGCGGATGCCCTTCCACTCTTGATCTTTTCCAGGAGACGCACCATCTGCACGGTGCCGCTGCGGCATGGAGTGCATTTTCCGCAACTCTCTTCCATGCAAAAGTCCATGAAAAAGCGGGCCACATCCACCATGCAGCTGCTTTCGTCCATGACGATGAGTCCACCTGAGCCGATGATGGACCCCAGTTCATGCAAACTCTCATAGTCCACTGGCGTGTCCAGGTGCGAAGGGGGAATGCACCCTCCACTGGGCCCTCCCGTCTGGGCTGCCTTGAACGTTCCACCGTCGGGTATGCCTCCTCCAATGTCAAAGACGATTTCCCGCAAGGTGATGCCCATGGGGACCTCGATGAGGCCCGTGTGACGCACTCTCCCCGCAAGAGCAAAAATCTTGGTTCCTCGGCTCTTTTCCGTTCCCCACTGGGAATACCATTTTCCCCCGTGGGAAATGACAGAGGGAACACTGCCGAGAGTTTCCACGTTGTTGATGAGGGTCGGGGCGTTCCAAAGACCCCTCTGGGCGGGGTATGGCGGCCTTGGAACGGGCTGGCCTCGGCGGCCCATGATGGAAGCCATGAGAGCCGTCTCTTCTCCGCACACAAAGGCCCCGGCACCCGTCCGGATCTGAACGTGAAAATCGAAGGAACTCCCCAGTATGCCATCACCCAGCAATCCATGGCGCTCCGCCGCCCGCATGGCCCGGCCCAGCCGCCGGGCCGCCAGGGGATATTCGCCACGCACATACACAAAGCCCTGCCGGGCTCCCACGGCATATGCGGCAATGGCCATGCC
>SLCH01000261.1 GCA_007125915.1 Syntrophobacteraceae bacterium | reverse complement strand
TTGCCCGACTGGGTGAGCGCCAAAGACGTCATCCTCGAGATGCTTCGGCGCTACGGGGTCAAGGGCTGCCTGGGCATGATCGTGGAATACCATGGCCCCGGAGTCAAAAGCCTCTCGGCCACGGACCGTGAAACCATCGGCAACATGGGCACGGAACTGGGAGCCACCTCCTCCATATTTCCTTCCGATGAAAACACCCGGGCTTACCTGGAAGCTCAGGGACGGGGCCACGTGTGGGTCGAACTGAGCGCCGACGAGGGGGCATCCTATGACGAACACGACGAAATGAACCTGGATGACCTGGAGCCCCTCATCGCCCGTCCTTCATCTCCTGGCAATGTGGTGCCCGTCCGGGAGGTGGCGGGTCTGAAGGTGCATCAGACCATCATCGGGAGCAGTGTCAATTCCTCCTTTCGCGATCTCATGGTGGTGGCGCGCATCGTGGAAAACGGCCACGCGCACCGGGACACCTCCTTCAACATCAACCCCGGAAGCCGGCAGGTCCTGGAAAATGTGGCCATCCACGGGGGGCTCATGTCTCTTCTGCGGGGAGGCGCCCGCATTCATGAACCGGGATGCCTGGGTTGCATCGGCATGGGGCAGGCACCGGGCACGGGACAGGTCAGCCTGAGGACCATGCCCAGGAATTTTCCCGGCCGTTCGGGGACCAAAGATGACCAGGTCTATCTCTGTTCCCCCGAAACGGCGGCGGCGGCTGTCCTCAAGGGCGTCATCACCGACCCCCGGGACCTGGGCCGGGAAATGAGTTATCCTCGCATCCAGGATCCCGCCCGCTACGAGACGGAAAGTTCGGCCATCGTTCCCCCGGACCCGGCCCTGCGCCGGACGGAGGTCATTCGAGGGCCCAATATCAAACCCCTGCCTCCCATGGATGCCCTTCCCGATAACCTGGAAGCGGAAGTGGTCATCGTGGTGGGGGATCACATTTCCACGGACACCATCATGCCCGCGGGAGCCCGGGTTCTCCCCCTTCGTTCCAACATAGAGGCCATCAGCGAATTTGTCTTCTTTCAGCTCGACCCTCAGTTTCATGAAAAGTGCCGGGCCAGGGAGGCCGTGGCGGTAGTGGGCGGTGACAATTATGGGCAGGGATCGAGCCGGGAGCATGCGGCCCTGGCACCCCGCCACCTGGGTGTGCGATTGAAGATGGCCAGAAGTTTTGCAAGGATTCACATGGCGAACCTCTGCAATTTCGGCATCCTTCCTCTCGTGTTTGAAAACCCGGCCGACTACGACCGCTGCACCGTGGGCTCCAGGGTTCTCATCAAGGATGTGAGGGCCCTTCTGGAGGATGGGGCGGAGCGAATTCCGGTGAAAATCAACGGGGACAAGGTGTTCACCGTTCTGAAGGTGTCCAGCCGCCAGCGGCAGTACCTCATTGCTGGAGGTGCCCTCAATTTCGTGAGGCAAAAGTTGAAAGAACAGGAAAACTGAAAAGATTTCCTGGTTTGAAGGTGACTTTTTCTGGAGGAGGAACCCATGGCCCAGGAAGTGCGCGTCAAAAACATCGGCTTGAGAGGTGTCGCCGTCGCAGACACGAAGATCAGCTACATCGATGGGGAACGGGGCATTCTCATCTACCGGGGGTACCGCATCGAGGAGCTGGCGGAGAAGACCACTTTTCCCGAAGTGGCCTATCTTCTGCTCAAGGGCAGGCTTCCAGGCCGCGCACAGCTGGAGGAGTTCTCCGAGATGCTCGTCAATTCCCGGGAAATCCCTCCTTACGTGCTGGAAAGCTTCAGGACCCTTCCCCGGGAAGGGGACCCCATGGATGTTTTGCAGGGAGTCGTTCCCCTTCTGGCTCTGTCCGACCCCGAACTTCAGGACGAAAGCCGTGAAGCCAACGAGAGAAAGGCACTGCGGCTCATTGCACGGCTGCCCGCTGTGATCGCTGCGTGGAACCGTATTCGCCAGGGTGAGGATCCCCTTCCCCCCGATGATTCTCTCACCCATGCGGGGAATTTTCTGTGGCAGCTCACGGGGAAAAAGCCCTCCGAAGACATGGCCAGAGACCTTGATGTGTGCCTGATCCTTCATGCGGACCACACCTTCAATGCTTCCACCTTTGCGTGCCGGGAAGTGGTTTCCACTCAGGCGCACATGTACGCGGGAGTTTCCGCCGGGGTGGGCGCCCTTTCGGGAGCCCTTCACGGAGGCGCCAACGCCCGTGTCATGCAGATGCTCGAACAGGTGGAAAAGGAAATTCATTCCCTGGATGAAGTGGAAGACTGGGTTCGAAGGCGAATCGACGCTCATGAGAAAATCATGGGCATGGGCCATGCCGTTTACAAGACCGATGACCCACGCTCCAAAATTCTTCGGGTTATGTCCAAACGGCTGGGAGAAAAAACGGGATACGAAAAATGGTACCAGCTCCTCACGCGCATCGAGAAAGTGGCCACTGAAGAATTCGAGAAGAAGGGCAAGACGGGCATCAAGTGCAACGTGGACTTTTACAGTGGCTCCGTCTACGCCATGATGGGCATTCCAAGGGACATCATGACGCCCGTCTTCGCCATTTCACGCATCTCCGGGTGGTGTGCTCACATTCTGGAAGAGAAGTTCGGAGAGGCACAGGGAAAACCCGCTCTCTACCGGCCCCAGGCGGAGTACGTGGGGGATTATTGCGGGGAGATAGGGTGTGTTTTTCAGCCCCTGGAAGAGCGTGAAACCTGAATGCCCGCTTTTCTGATGTGACTTTTCAGGGAATGAGGTGAAGAGGATGGTTTTCAAACACGACATCGTCATCGTGGGTGCCGGGCTCGCGGGCCTTCGGGCAGCCCTGGAGGTTACGGGAGAGGGCGACGTGGCCCTCATCAGCAAAGTTTATCCCACCCGCTCCCATTCAGGGGCAGCCCAGGGGGGCATCGCCGCAGCGCTGGGCAATGAAGAGCCCGATTCCTGGGAATGGCACATGTACGACACGGTCAAAGGGGGAGACTACCTCACGGACCAGAACGTGGCAGAAATTCTTGCCCGGGATGCGCCCCGGGCCGTTTACGAACTGGAGCACATGGGCGTTCCCTTCAACCGCATGGCCGACGGAAAGATCGCTCAGCGGGCTTTTGGAGGCCACACGCGGAATTTTGGTGAAGCGGCCGTGAAAAGGGCCTGCTATGCGGCGGACCGCAGCGGCCGGGTCATCATGGACGCCCTCTATTTCGAAGCGGTGCGAAAGGGCATCAGGATCTATTCGGAATTTCAGATGCTGGACCTGGTCTTCCGGGACGGGCAGACGGCGGGCCTGGTCGCCTATGAGACGGCCACGGGGGAACTGCATTTCTTCCATTGCCGCATGATCCTCCTGGCCACGGGGGGCTACGGCAAGGTTTTCAAAACCACCTCCAACGCCTTCGCCAGCACCGGGGACGGAGTCTATCTTCCCTACCGGGCCGGCCTTCCCCTGGAAGACATGGAATTTGTTCAGTTCCACCCCACGGGAATCCACCGCCTGGGAGTGCTCATCAGTGAAGCGGCGCGAGGGGAAGGGGGAATCCTTCGCAATGGGGAGGGGGAGAGGTTCATGGAGCGCTATGCCCCCACCATCAAGGACCTGGCGCCCAGGGACATGGTATCCCGCGCCATCGCCCTGGAAATAAGGGAAGGCCGGGGAATTGGCGGTCAGGACTATGTTCACCTGGATCTCACCCACCTGGGCGAAAAAAAGCTTCAGGAGCGCCTTTCGGACATCAGTTCCTTCGTGCGCATCTATCTGGGGGTGGATCCCTCCAGGGAACCCGTGCCCATCGCCCCCACCTGCCACTACATGATGGGAGGCATTCCCACCAGCACGGAAGGGGAGGTTCTGGACGTTGAGGGAAAATGTGTCCCGGGACTTTACGCCGCCGGGGAGTGTTCCTGCCTGTCCCTGCACGGAGCCAACCGGCTCGGGTGCAACTCTCTCCTGGACCTGGTCGTTTTCGGCCGCAGGGCAGGGCAAAAGATGGCCGGGGAACTGGTTCGCCTTCCATGGCAGGATGCGCCCCAGCGCCCTGAGGAGGAGACGGCCCGGCGCATTTCCCGCCTCAAGGAAAAGGGTGAGGGAGAAAAGATCGGGGTTTTGAGAGGGGAGCTGCAGGAGGCCATGACCCTTCATTGCTCCGTCTTCCGGACAGAGGAGAGCCTGAAAAAAGCCCTGGCCCGCATTGAGGAGCTTCAGGACCGCTACTCCCGGGCCCGAGTGGACAATACAGGGAGCCGGTTCAACACGGACCTCCTCGATGGCCTGGAGCTCGAATGCCTCCTTGGGCTTGCGGAAGCCATGGTGCATGCAGCTCTGGCACGCCGGGAGAGCCGTGGAGCACACTCCCGGGAAGATTACCGGGAGCGGGACGACGACCAATTTCTCAGGCACTCGCTGGTCTGGCGCCGCAACGGCCGTGTTCAGGTTGACTATAAGCCCGTCACCATCACCCGTTTTCAACCCAAGGCGAGGACGTACTGACATGGAAATGCAATTCAAAATATTTCGCTACGATCCCCAGGTTGATGCGGAACCCCGTTACCAGGACTATAAGGTCAAAGCTGATCCCCGGGACCGCATTCTTGACTGTCTCAACAAGATCAGGTGGGAGCAGGATGGGACCCTCAGCTACCGCATGTCCTGTGGCCATGGAGTGTGCGGTTCGGACGGAATGCGCATCAACGGTGTCTGCGGACTGGCCTGCCAGCAGCTGGTGAAGGATTACGAAGGGCAGGAAGTGCTCGTGGAACCCCTTCCTTTTTTTCCCGTGGTCAAAGACCTGGTGGTGGAAATGGAGGGGTTCCTGGAAAGAATCAGGGAGCAGCGCTCCTACCTCATGGCCGCAGGAGATCATCCCGAAAAGGAAAGGCACCAGGACCCCAAAGACCGGCAGAAGGTGGACGATGTCATTCGGTGCATCCTCTGCGCCTGCTGCACGGGAGCCTGCCCCGTCATGGGGAAAAACGGGAACTACGTGGGACCGGCCGCCCTTGTGTGGGCTTACCGGTACATTTACGATTCGCGCGACTCCCAGTTCAGGGAACGGCTGAAAAACATTGATTTTTCCGACGGGGCCTGGTCCTGTGAGAACTTTTTTGATTGCACGCGCGTTTGCCCCAAGAAGATTCCTGTCACCAAGTGCATCAATACCCTCAAAAAAGAAATTGAAAAATCTCGATCCTGAGTGAAACGTCACGCCAATAACGGCCTGCCGCCGCCAAGCGGCATGGCATGGTTCAGGAGGTGATTCCATGCCCCTGCGTTCGGTCAATCCATTCTCGCTGGAACTCAACGGTGAATTTGACACCCTGACCTGGGAGCAGTGCCTGGCTGCCGTGGCCCATGCTCGGGAAGCCTATCCCGCCTGGTCCGCACGCACTGTGAAAGAAAGAGCGGAATGCTTCACAAGGGTGGCAGGTGTGCTTCGGGAGGAATCTCACCGGTATGGCCGCATGATCTCCCGGGAGATGGGAAAACCCATCGGACAGTCCGTGGCCGAAGTGGAGAAATGTGCTTTTCTCTGCGACTACTATGGGGAAAACGCTGAAAAATTTCTCACCGATGAAGATGTGGCCACGGAAGCCTTCAAAAGCTACGTCACCTATGAGCCTCTCGGGGTGATTCTGGGCATCATGCCCTGGAATTTCCCCTTCTGGCAGGTGTTCCGGTTTGCCGTCCCCGTCATGGCTGCGGGGAATGTGGTCCTCCTGAAGCACGCTTCCAACGTGCCCAGGGCCGCCATGGAAATCGAAAAAATTTTCCGCCGCGCGGAACTTCCCCGGCACGTCTTTCAAAGCCTCCTGGTATACCCTTCTTCAGCGGAGAGGCTCATCGAAGAAGACCTGGTGGACGGGGTTTCTCTCACGGGTTCCTTGGAAGCGGGGTCGAAAGTGGGGGAAGCTGCGGGGCGTCACATTCGCAAAGTGGTCCTGGAACTGGGGGGATCGGATCCTTTCATGATCCTGGAAGATGCGGACCTGGACAAGGCGGCCAGGGTGGGGGTGCAGGCCCGGTTCATGAACGCGGGGCAAAGCTGCATCGCCGCCAAGCGTTTTTT
>SLCH01000181.1 GCA_007125915.1 Syntrophobacteraceae bacterium | reverse complement strand
ATGGTTTGGCCCAATGCTTGCAAAATCCTCGGTTAAATTCACCGTTTCCAGGGGAGGTCAGTATGTGCGGCATCGTTGGATACATTGGTCACCAGGAGGGGCAGAAGATTCTCATCGATGGCCTCAAGAGGCTTGAGTACAGAGGATACGACAGTTCGGGCATTGCCATGATAGGCAGCAGCGGAACCCTTGACGTTGTGAGGGCACAAGGGAAAATCGCCATTTTGGAAGAGAGGCTTCGAGGGGCGCCTGTCAACGGTCAGGTGGGCATCGGCCACACCCGCTGGGCCACTCACGGAAAGCCATCTGATGAAAATGCGCATCCCCACCGCTCAGGGCCTTTTGTGGTGGTTCACAATGGAATCATCGAAAACTATGCTGAAGTAAAGGCTCAACTGGAAAAAAAAGGAGTGGAGTTTTCATCGGAGACGGACACGGAGGTGATCGTGCGGCTTGTCCACGATGAATGGCAGAGGGGCGCGGGCACCCTTGAGGCTGTGACCGGTGCCCTGAAGCAGTTGCGCGGCAGTTACGCTGTGGTTCTTCTGAGCGAGAAGGAGCCGGACCGGTTGATCGCAGCGAGGAAGGAAAGTCCTCTCATTGTGGGGCTGGCTTCCGACGGTTATTACCTGGCCTCCGATGTGCCCGCCATACTCCCCTATACCCGTAAAATCATCTATCTCGAAGATGGCGATGTGGTCATCCTCAGAAAAGAGGGCTATCACATCCAAAGTCTGGACGGAGAGGAGGTCATTCGCGATCCCGTCCACATTGACTGGAATCCGGTCATGGCTGAAAAAGCGGGTTACAAACACTTCATGCTCAAAGAGATTCATGAGCAGCCAAGAACGGTCATTGACACATTTCGCAGTGCCGTGAACCTGAACCATGAAGACATTGTCCTGGCCGATCTTAATCTCAGCGGCGATCAGATCAAAAGCATCAGAAAGATTTTTTTGGTGGCCTGTGGCACCTCTTTTCATGCCTGCATGGTGGGCAAATACATCATTGAAGAGATATGCCGCATTCCCGTGGAGGTGGACCTGGGTTCTGAGTTCAGGTACAGGCGGCCCATACTGGATGAGAACACTCTCATTGTTGTGGTGAGCCAATCGGGTGAGACGGCCGACACCAAAGCTGCCCTGCAGGAAGGGCTGGAACAGGGAGTCCCTTGCCGGGCCATCGTCAATGTGGTGGGCAGCAGTCTGGCGCGCATGTGTCAAGGGGTGATCTACACCCATGCGGGTCCTGAGATCGGCGTGGCATCCACCAAAGCTTTTGTGGCCCAGCTCATGGCCATTTTTCTCTTTGCCTTGTATTGTGCCAAGGAATTGGGACGGCTTTCGAGCAGTGAACTGGGGAAGCACATTCAGGATCTTTTGGAGCTTCCTGGAAAGATTGAAGAGATTCTCGCCGCCAGCGACAAAATCGTTTCCTGGGCTCGGGAGTTCATGCATGTTTCCGATTTTCTTTATCTGGGACGGGGAATTCTCTTTCCCATAGCTCTGGAAGGGGCACTCAAACTGAAAGAGATATCCTACATCCATGCTGAGGGCTACGCGGCGGGGGAAATGAAGCACGGCCCCATTGCCCTCATCGATGAAAATCTTCCCGTGGTGGTCCTCATACAGGAAGGGCTTCTGCGTGAGAAAATGATCAGCAACGTCCAGGAAGTCAAGGCAAGAGGAGGGCGGGTCCTCACTGTCATGGAGGGCGATGGAGAGCCGGGCCGAGGGGAGCATGTTCATCAAATTTGCATCCCCAAAACATCACCGTGGCTTTCCCCCATCGTTTTTACGGTGCCTCTGCAACTCCTGGCCTACCACATTGCCGTTTTGCGGGGAACTGATGTGGACCAGCCTCGTAATCTGGCCAAGAGCGTCACGGTGGAATGAGGGCCCCAGGCCTCTTTATTTTACCCCGGGAGTTACCGCTTGACTTGGATTTCCCTTTCTGAATAAAATGCTATTGGATATAAAGAATCCAAGCTCTTAGGGGCCAGGAAGGACAAGGAAGTGCAGGGGTTGATTGGCTGCTTCCCGTTGACGCGAGCCCGGCGTGTCCGTAACTGTCGGAGAGACTTCAGTTATTGCCGGGCAAAGGTTTTGGGATTCATCATATTCCTGTCAAAAATTTGGAAGATATGGGTTGGCCGCGTAGCGGATTCGTCACTTGTTTCGAAACGAGTTCCTGGAGCCGCGTGAGTCGGTGTCGAGAGGGCCTTCTGAAAGAGGGCAGATGATGGCCACACGTGTTCGCAATGCGTGAAGGAGGTTTTTGGCTTCTCGAAAAAGTTCGGTTTTTCGAGATCTGTGAGAAGGCTTGCGAAAGGAGCAGGATGCTCCTGGTCGGCGCCGTGATTCATCAACTCACAGGGCGTCTGGTCTCATCGAGGATATCCCCTGCTGTGCTCGTGATTGGTGGAACGTTCCTGACCCAACACGTATTAAAGCGGGAACTCTCTCTGATCCTGGTGTGCATGTCAGATTTCTGAAAGCCTAAAGGGGTTACGGGGTGCCCACCTTTACCATTCGGTTCTAGGCCGACTTCCAACACGGCACGATGCGGGGGACTCATTCTCAATGCCAGATGCTCTCAGACCCTCCTGACCAGTCTGCCACGGATGAGCCGCCCACCCTTGCTCACTCATGAGTGGCAAGGCCTTCCACCTTTGTCCTGCCCTGTGAGGTTTCTCCCTCGTCCAATACTCTTGGAAGAAATTCCATAGTACCCAGCCAGGTTTGAATTTTTTTCATGGGGGAATTCCCTTGCCGAGGGTGGATTCCTGGATTTGAAACGCCGTTCTTTTTAAGTCTTTTTAAAATTTGAAACGCGTTCTTTGAAAAGAAGGCTCGTATGTGAAAGGACAAGGCTGATATGGGTTATACGATGGGTGCGGTGTTTTTGCTGTTGGGACTGCTTTTGGGAGTCGGTATTGGAATTGCGGCCCGCTACTATTGGTTGGAAAGGCGGAATGAACAACTTCAGGAACAGGCTCGCAACATCATTTCTGAAGCGCGCAAGGAAGCGGAGACCATTAAAAAGGAGGCCATTCTTCAGGCCAAAGACAGTCTTTTTCAGCTGAGAACAGAATTTGAGAGGGAGAGCAAGGAGAGCCGAAAGGAGTTGCAGGGGCTTGAAAAAAGGCTTTTGCAAAAAGAAGAGAACCTGGACAAGAAGTCTGAGGCTTTGGAGCAGCGTGACGCGACTGTGACAAAGCTGGAAAAGAACCTTTTTCAGCAGGAAAAGGAGCTGGAGGAGAGGGAGAAAGAGCTTCACTCCGTTCTCGATCAACAGAGGCAGAAACTGGAGAATATTTCGGGCATGTCTTCCCAGGAGGCCAAGGAAATGCTGGTGAAGTCTCTGGAAGACGAGGCGCGCCATGATGCCGCCTTGACGCTCAAGCGTATAGAGACGGAAGCTCGAGAGATGGCGGACAGAAAGGCCAAGAACATCATTTCCCTGGCAATACAGCGCTATGCGGGGGATTATGTGGCCGAAAAAACCGTTTCGGTGGTCAATTTGCCCAGTGAGGAGATGAAAGGGCGCATCATTGGCCGGGAGGGCAGAAATATTCGGGCCATCGAGGCCACCACGGGCGTGGATCTCATCATTGATGATACCCCTGAAGCCGTCATTTTGTCGGGTTTCAACCCCATTCGGCGGGAGGTGGCCAGATTGTCTTTGGAACGGCTCATTTCCGATGGAAGAATCCATCCTGCCCGCATTGAAGAAATCGTTGAAAAGGTCAACCAGGAAATTGAAGTCACCATTCGAGAGTCGGGAGAGCAGGCTGCCTTTGATGTGGGCGTGCACGGCATAAATCCAGAGCTTGTGAAGCTCATTGGCAAGCTCAAGTACAGAACCAGCTATGCACAGAATGTCCTGCAGCACTCCCGGGAGGTTGCCTTTCTCTGCGGCATCATGGCTGCCGAACTGGGTCTCAATGAAAAACAGGCCAAGCGCGCCGGGCTTCTTCATGACATTGGAAAGGCCATGGATCACGAGATGGAAGGGCCCCATGCCACCATTGGAGCTGATTTGGCGAGGAAATACGGGGAGTCTTCCCCCGTGGTTCATGCCATCGCTGCCCATCACGAGGATGTGGAGGCGGAGGATGTGCTGGCCATTCTCGTGCAAGCTGCCGATGCTCTTTCGGGCGCACGTCCGGGGGCACGAAAGGAGCTGCTTGAAACCTACGTCAAGCGGCTGGAAGGACTGGAAAAGATTGCCGGTTCTTTTCCTGGGATCAGCAAGGCCTACGCCATCCAGGCGGGCCGCGAACTGAGGATCATTGTGGAGAGTGAAAGAGTGGGAGATGCAGAAGTGGTCCTCCTGAGCCGTGACATATCGAAAAAGATAGAAAATGAACTCACTTACCCCGGCCAGATCAAGGTGACCGTGATTCGAGAGACTCGTGCCGTGGAGTATGCCAAATAGCCCCAAGGGGCCCTTCCTGGGCATGGGTGGCTGTGAGGCGTCGTTCTGCCTTTGATTTTTCAATGAGACCCTTTGGGTTGAATGCTGTTTGAGCATGTTGGAAGGAGATTGGAGTGTTCCCCGTGAAGAATGCATTCGATGTGCTGAATGAGAGAGGTTTTATAGAGCAATCCACAGACCCTGAAGCGCTTCGCGGCTACCTGGGAAGTGCCGCTTCCTGCTACGTGGGTTTTGATCCCACTGCGGACAGCCTTCATGTGGGGCATCTCCTTCCCATCATGGCTCTCGCCAATCTTCAGAAGCTGGGGCATCGTCCCATAGTGCTCGTGGGCGGAGGGACGGGCATGGTGGGGGACCCGAGCGGCAAGACGGAAATGCGCCAGATCCTCACAGAGGAGATGGTGGAAAGGAATGTGGCGGGCCTGAAGGATCAGCTCTCCAGTTACTTGGAGTTTGGAGATGGCGGGGCCAAAATGGTGAACAACGCGGACTGGCTCCTGGATCTTCGCTACATAGAATTTCTGCGCGATATTGGGCGCCATTTCAGTGTCAATCGAATGCTTGCTGCAGAGAGCTACAAGGCCCGGCTGGAAACGGGCTTGAATTTCATCGAGTTCAACTACATGCTTTTGCAGGCTTACGACTTTCACTACCTCAGCCTGCACCACAATTGTTTTCTGCAGATGGGGGGGAACGATCAGTGGGGAAACATTGTGGCCGGCATCGATCTGATTCGAAGGAAGAGGGGTCTGTCGGCCCATGGGCTCACCTTTCCCTTGTTGACGACGTCAGGGGGAGCCAAGATGGGCAAGACGGCAGCAGGGGCTGTCTGGCTGGATCCTCAACGCACGACTCCATTCGACTTTTACCAGTTTTGGGTGAACACCGATGACCGGGATGTGGCAAGGTTTCTGAAGTTGTACACCTTTCTGCCCGTGGAAGAGATTGAGGCCGTGGGTCGTCTTGAAGGGCAGGAGTTGAACGCCTGCAAAATGATTCTTGCTTTTGAGGCCACTTCCACCACCCATGGGGAGGAAAAGAGTCTGGCGGCCCATGAAGCGGCGGGCAGTGTGTTTGGCAAAAGAACCATTCCCGAAAACCTTCTGCCATCCAGTTCCATTCCCAGGGCAGGGAAAGAGGATGTGGACTCGGTTCCCACGACTTTTCTTGCGCGTGACAGATTTGAAAAGGGACTTCCCGCTTTTGAGCTCTTTGTGGAGGTGGGCCTCTGCGAATCGAGGAGCGCGGCCAGGAGGCTCATTCAGCAGGGAGGTGCCTACGTCAATGGGAACCGGCTGGAAGAGTTCGATGGGCTCATTGGAGTGGAGCACCTTCGGGATGAGGGCGTCTTTTTGAAGGCGGGTAAAAAGAGGGTGCACCGGATTCATGTGAAGAACTAGAGGGTGAGGAAAGAAGAAAAAACGGCCTTCGATGAAAAACCCCATTGACAGCAGGTTATTGAGGGTGTAGAAGGACGTTTCTTCAGCGATGGAGGCTCTTTGGTAGGGAATTTCGTCTGGTTTCAGGAGGCGGGTTGAATTTTTGAGAAAAGGGTTGACGGAAGCTGTGGAAGGGAGTAGGTTACGGATTCTTGTCGTTGTGGAAGAAATTTCTTGACGGCGGTTTTTTGAGGAGTTAGATTAGAAAGTCCCTGAGGGCAGGGGCTCTGTTCTTTGGAAACTAAATAGT
>SLCH01000244.1 GCA_007125915.1 Syntrophobacteraceae bacterium | reverse complement strand
TGGGAATGAACACCTCCGGTGGCTTCGGCCAATACATTCGCGTGCCCGCCGAATGGGTGGTCAGGCTTCCCAAGAATCTCACTCTCAGGGAAAGCATGGTCTATGGAACTGCCGGCTTCACCGCCGCTCTTTCCGTCTATCGCTTGACGGGTTACGGCGTCACCCCTGACCTGGGCCACGTGCTCGTGACAGGAGCAACGGGGGGCGTGGGAAGCATCGCCGTTTCCATCCTCTCCAAAATGGGGTACTCCGTAACGGCGGTGAACGGCATCGTGGATGAGACCGATTATCTCAAGGAAATCGGAGCAAAGTCCATCATCAGCATTGAGGAAGCAACGGACACAGGTCAGCGCCCCATGTTGAAGGTCCTCTGGGCAGGTGTCATCGATACTTTGGGAGGCAATATTCTCTCCACGGCCATCCGCTCCACTGCACCGGGTGGGGGGGTGACCTGCTGCGGCAACGTGACCTCTCCCGAACTGCCCATCACCGTTTTTCCCTTCATTCTGCGGGGAGTCACCCTCATGGGCATTGATTCCCAGAACTGCCCCATGCCCTTGAGACAAAAGGTGTGGGACAAGATAGCCAGTGACTGGAAAATCCCCTGGCTTGACCGGATCACCTCGGAAACCCCCCTCAGCGATGTGAGCGAGCGGATCGACAAGATGCTTCAGGGAAAGAGCAAGGGCAGAACCATCGTCAGTCTCTGGTAGCCCGCCATGGGGGGCCAGCTGGCCCCCCTATCATCGTCTTCGGGGACTTTTTCACGCATTTAAAGGCAAGTGAAGGTCTGTGTGCGGCAATAGTTCATGACCAAAAGGGAAGGGAAATTCTTGTGACTCAGAGGTTATTGCAGATGATGGAAAGACATTGAGCACCAATCATTTCCCATTATTTCCAACCCCTTGAGGAGGCATCCATGCAAGCTTACCTGAGACAGGGAATCGCATTGTGCTGTTTTGGCTTGTTGCTCGGCCTGAGCGCACCTGCCGCGTCACAGCAGGAACACCCCGATCAAGTGGAACCAACGGCCGGAGCTCCATCTGCCGAAGGATGGCGACTGGAGACCATCGTGAAGGGTTTGGAGCACCCCTGGGGAATGGCGTTTTTACCCAACGGAGACATCCTGATCACTGAGCGACCGGGACGTTTGCGACTGGTTCGAAATGGTGAGCTTCAGGGCCATGCCATCGAAGGCATCCCTGATGTTTTTGCCCGCAGCCAGGGCGGTCTTCTCGATGTGGTGTTGCACCCCAGGTTCCAAGAGAACAACTGGGTTTACTTCACCTACGCCAGCGGCAATGACAACGCCAACCGCACCACTGTGGGACGAGGCCGGCTGGACGGATCCGCACTGAAGGATGTGGAGGTGCTTTTCACCGCCAAACCGGACAAGTCTGGCGGCCAGCACTTCGGCTCGCGAATCCTCTGGCTCAAGGATGGAACCATGCTGGTGAGCATCGGCGACGGCGGTAATCCTCCCTTGAGGATCGACGGGACACTGGCACGTGACCACGGCCAGCGCCTGGACAGTCACCTGGCCTCCATCGTCCGCTTGAATGACGATGGTTCCGTGCCCGAGGACAATCCCTTTGTGGGCAAGGAAGGCGTTCGACCGGAAATCTACAGCTACGGGCACCGCAACATCCAGGGCATGGCCCTTGACCTGCAAACGGGCAACGTGTGGGCCAACGAACACGGTCCACGGGGAGGGGATGAATTGAACCTGATCCGTGCGGGGAAGAATTATGGATGGCCCGAAACAACCTATGGTGCAGACTACCGCACCGGCGCGCGCTTCACCCCCCATCGAACCCGGGAGGACATGACGCCGCCCAAGGCCGCCTGGGTACCGGCCGTGGCCCCCAGCGGGCTGGAGTTTTATACGGGGGAAGCCTTCCCCCGGTGGCGGAACAATCTGTTCTCAGGGGGCCTCGCGGGCCGGGAAGTTCGAAGGATTGTTCTGGAAGGGGAAAGTGTGGTCACACAGGAAACGCTCTCCATCGGCCGGCGTGTTCGTGACGTGAAGCAGGGCCCCGATGGCTTCCTTTATATTCTCACCGATGAAAGGGCCGGCGAATTGATACGCATCGAGCCATCAGAAGAATAGGCAGAGGACAGAAGCCGTCACGACGGACACGGTGTGGTTCCCAGTTGGAAACGCTCATGTCTGACACCCGTCACCCTGACCCCCTGAAGTAACTGGATCCATCGCGCCTTCACGCTGCCCGGCCCGATGGATCCACTCGATAGTTTTTTATGAGTCTCATTCCTGGGCCGGTTCACCGTGCTTGATGAAGGTCCCGTTGCGATACTCTTCGAAAGCAACCCTCAGTTCTTCCTGAGTGTTCATCACAATGGGACCGCGCCAGGCAACGGGCTCCCCTATGGGTTTGCCTGAGATCATCAGGAATCGAAGGGGGCTGCCCTGGGCACGGATTGAAACCAGCTCTCCATCTTCATAGAGGACCAGATCCTCAGCCTCACACAAACAATCCCGTTCGAAATCGAAGTAGTTTCTGCCCACGACCTCATGGGTGAAGGGATCCCTGCGGTCATCAAAGTAGCCTTTTCCCTCCATCACATAGGCAAAGGCCCTGTGGCCCCGTTTGACGGAATGGTTGAAGGTGGCACCCGAGGGAACCGAAACATCCAGGTACTCGGGATCGATCACGATGTGGCGCACAGGCCCTTGGACTCCGTTCACCTCACCGCATATGATTCGGACCTTCACGCCTTCATCCAGCGAGATTTCGGGAATCTGATGGCTTCGGACGTCACGGTAGCGAGGCTCCATCATTTTCTTGGACGCAGGAAGATTGGCCCAAAGCTGAAATCCCCCCATGCGCCCGGCTTCATCCCCTTTGGGCATTTCCTGATGAATGATGCCGCTTCCAGCCGTCATCCACTGGACGCCGCCAATCTCGATATTTCCCTTGTTGCCCATACTGTCACCGTGTTCAACAATTCCCTCGATGACATAGGTGATGGTCTCGATGCCCCGGTGTGGATGCCAGGGAAAGCCGGGAAGATACTTGGCCGGGTCATTGGAACGAAAGTCATCGAGCATGAGAAAGGGGTCGAACAGGGGGACCTGGTCATAGCCGAAGGCCCTTCTGAGGTGAACACCGGCACCTTCCACCGTGGGCCTGCTTTTGGAAACCATCCTGATCTTTCTCACGTCGCCCATTGCATCCTCCCTCGCATAGATTTCACCACATAATGTGCAGGATCACCATGGCACAATCTCCCTTCACTCAGAGAAAGGCCACCCTGCTGCACCCCTTCACATGAGCCTCACCTTCTCAATGCAGCTTTGCGAAGACGCAGGGCCTGAGGAGTCACTTCCACCAGTTCATCGTCGTTGATGTATTCCATGGATTGCTCCAGAGTGAACTGGCGAGGCGGTATGATGCGAAGGGCCTCGTCCGAACCCGAAGCTCGAATGTTGGTGAGCTTTTTTTCCTTCGTGATGTTGACCCACATGTCCTCGGCACGGGCATTTTCGCCCACGATCATGCCCGCATACACGGGCTCCCCGGGAGTGACGAAGATGGTCCCGCGGGGCTGCAGATGGTGAATGGCATAGGCCACGGCCTTGCCATCGCGGTCGGAAATGAGCACTCCATTGGGCCTTCCCTTGATTTCTCCCGCATGGGGAATGTGACCGATGACCAGCGTGTTGATGATTCCCGTGCCGCGCGTGTCCGTCAGGAACTGGTTGCGAAAACCGATCAATCCACGGGAAGGAATTTCAAACTCCAGCCGCACACGGCCGAAGCCGTTGTTCACCATGCGCATCATCTGACCTCGGCGGGAACTGAGCATTTCGGTGACAATGCCCACAAAATTTTCGGGCACATCCACCACGGCCAGCTCTTTGGGCTCAACAGACCGGCCGTCCACTTCCCGAAGGATGATTTTAGGCTTGGAAAGGGACAGTTCAAACCCTTCCCGCCGCATGGTTTCCACGAGTACGGCCAACTGCAGTTCTCCCCGGGCACTCACACGGTAGGATTCACGGTTTTCCGCCTGCTCCACACGAAGACTCACATTGTAGAGGAGTTCCTTGTCCAGGCGGTCCTTGATGTGGCGGGAAGTGAGGTATTTTCCGTCTTTTCCCGCCAGAGGGGAGGTGTTCACGGAAAAAACCATGGAGATGGTGGGCTCCTCCACGGTGATGGTGGGCAGCGGCCTGGGGTCTTCCAGGGAACCCAGGGTGTCACCGATGTAAATGTC
Source organism: Syntrophobacteraceae bacterium (assembly GCA_007125915.1). Classification (GTDB taxonomy): domain Bacteria; phylum Desulfobacterota; class Syntrophobacteria; order Syntrophobacterales; family Syntrophobacteraceae; genus SLCH01. Next base: position 1,915 of record SLCH01000244.1, on the reverse strand, counting down.
TTCCACACCGGCAACGGCCGCAATATCCCCGGCAGAAACGGCTTTTCGCTCCACCCGGTTGAGCCCTTCGTAGCTGTAGAGCATGCTGAGCGTCGCCCTGGCCGATTCCTGCCCTTCCTTGAGCAGCGACACTTCCTGGCCGCTTCGCAGCTCTCCGTTCACCACTTTGCCCACAGCGATTCGCCCCACGTAGTCACTGTGGTGAAGATTGGTCACCAGGAACTGAAGGGGCATTTGAGGGTCGTAAGACGGAGCCGGGATGGAAGCGAGAATGGCTTCAAACAAGGGAACAAGGTCTTTCCCTTCACCATCGGGGTCATGCAGGGCGATTCCAGCCCTGGCATTGGTGTAGAGCACGGGAAAATCCAGCTGTTCATCGGTGGCATCCAGGTCGATGAAGAGATCGTAGACCTCATCGAGCACCTCGCTGATGCGACGGTCGGGGCGATCGATCTTGTTGATCACCACGATGGGGGGAAGGCCTCGCTCCAGAGCTTTTCTCAACACGAAACGGGTCTGGGGAAGAGGCCCCTCCGTGGCGTCCACCAGAAGCATGACCCCTTCCACCATATTGAGCGTGCGCTCCACTTCACCCCCGAAATCCGCATGACCGGGGGTGTCCACGATGTTGATCTTGATTCCCCTGTAAATGACTGCCGTGTTTTTGGCCATGATGGTGATGCCCTTCTCCCTTTCGAGATCAAGGCTGTCCATGACCCGTTCCGCCACCTTCTCATTGTCCCTGAAAACACCGCTCTGCCAAAGCATGGCATCCACCAGCGTGGTCTTGCCGTGATCCACATGGGCGATGATGGCTAAATTGCGAATGTTCTCAAGCGCTTGCATGGAGCTCCTTTGATTCAAATTCGTGTTTTGCCGGGCTTTGAACGCACCCGAAGCGAAGGGCACTGCCACCTGTTCCCGAGGCGCACGGACTGCAGCCTCGGGGTGAGGTCACGAATGGTCACTCATTGAGGAGGGAACAGTCAAGGGAGATGTTGGGAATGGGCCTGATTTTGTGGCCTTTGGGAAAAACTCAAGGACCCGATGGTTCATGCTGAAAGCATTTGATCTGCCAATTTCAGCCCGGCTGCGCACACCACGCGATTTCGCCCCTGAGCCTTGGCCCGGTAGAGGGCATCGTCGGCAGCTCCCAGGATGGCATCCACCGTGATTCCACGTGTGGCGATGGCCACTCCGATGCTCACGGTTATGGATAATTCTCCCCACCTGGACTTGATCCTGCTTTCAGCCACCTGAACACACACTCTTTCAAACAAAGACATGGGATCCATGGCCACCTTCATGGGTGCCACCACCAAAAATTCCTCGCCACCCATTCGCCCCACGGAATCATAACTCCTGAAGCTGCTGCGCAAAATTTGGGACAGTTCGCAGAGAACCATGTCTCCTGTCTGGTGTCCATGCGTGTCGTTGACCTGCTTGAAGTGGTCTATGTCGCACATTCCCACCGCCAAACCGCCATCATGGCGCTCAACCCTCGAAAGCTCCCTCCCCAGGCAGTCAAGAATAGCTCTGCGGTTGAGCAGGCCCGTCAAAGGGTCATGCGTGGCCTGGTGCGCAAAAGCTTTTCGGCTCTCGATGAGGGCCGCCTGCATATGGAGCATGCGCATTCCCACTCTGACCCGGGCATGAAGCTCCCCCACATCGAAGGGCTTGGCCAGGTAATCGTCGGCCCCCGCATTCAGTCCTGCTATGATGTCGGCCTTGGCGCTTTTGCTCGTGAGCATGATGAGATAGGGTGGCTGTTCGTTCTCCAGTGTGCGAACCCGGCGCACCACCTCCACCCCGTCCATGCCGGGCATCATCCAGTCGAGTATGGCCAATGAGGGCGCTTCCGGTTCCTGCAGCCTGGCCCATGCCTCTGCTCCGTTGCTGGTTTGGACCACCTCAT
>SLCH01000050.1 GCA_007125915.1 Syntrophobacteraceae bacterium | reverse complement strand
TTTTTATAGATTATCCGTAAACTTTTCACAATTTTTTTCTGACTGCTCCTTCAGCAGCTTTTGAAGCTCGTGAGTTCCCATTCTCCCCGAACACGACCACTCAAAAAACATACCCCATATTTTAAGCCACAATCCATCTTTGCGATCCAATCCATGTCCGTGCATGTGTTTTATGTCAAATTGCCTCAGGATGGCGATTTTGGGCCTTCCTGGCGATTTTCTGGTAAAAAGAGATGAGGGCCTGTCTGGCAGCCTCCAGGGTCTTTTGGCAGTTTTGGCAGTCCCCATGGTAGGCGTTTTTGAAAAATGAACACCACCCTGCTTGCCCGGGGAATTCCTTGCGACCAAGCAGCCCGGCAAACGGTTGAGTGGGTTCCGTTTGCCGTACCCTCGGGTCCTTGGAGCAGAGGCAGAGGTGTGGTTTCATGGTCGCCATGAAGGCAGTTCACAGGGGAGGTGCGGAGTGGCGTAAGTACGAGCAAAATTGCGATTCACGTACGTAATGCGTACGTAATGAAAAAAGGACTCAACGGAAATCCCGTTAAGTCCTTAATTTTACTGGCGCGCCCGCAGGGATTCGAACCCCGGGCCTACGGATTAGAAGTCCGTTGCTCTATCCAGCTGAGCTACGGGCGCTCATGGCGGTTCAGAATGAACCTCTCTGATTTTCACCGCTTAAATAGACGCTTTGGGGGTTCCATGTCAACACCCTTGTCGGGGAGTGTGTGCAAATCTGCTTTTTCTTTGCGTTCCCGTGGGAAAATAGGTAGAAAACTCATTGTATTTTCAAGATTTATGATTTCCGGTCAAAAGAAGACAAGGTAAACTTATCCGCTCATTGAGGTTTGAAAAGGATTTTGATATGGACCGATTCACATTGTGGTTGAGCCTGGTGGGAGGCATTTCCATTCTGCTCTATGGTTTGAAGAATCTCTATGAAAGGGGCGATTGGGTTCTTGTCATTCTCGGGGGCCTCATCATCGGCTTTACGGTCACGAGCATGGCCAAGAAGAAAAAACAATAGGCAGCGGCGGTTCGGGACGATGGGGCCCAGGTGCCGCCATGGGAAGGTCCGCCCTCTCAAAAGATCCGGGGTATCCGGGAAATGGAAGAGATATCGGGAGCCTTCCCCGTTAGCCCTTGACGTCCTGAAGCAAATCATCTAATTTTCGTCCACTTGAGTGGAAGCGGATTTTCATCACTGTTTTTTGCCTTGTGGAAGGGGACTTTGCGCAAATGGAAGATCTCAATGTTGTGATGCGGGAGCGGCTTCAGAAAGCGGAAGAACTCGAAAAGATCCATGTTCCCCTTTATCCCAACGGCCACCCCGTTCCACATCACATCAAGGACCTGCTGGAAGTCGCCGGCGAAAAAAGTGGCAAGGAGCTCGAGAGCCTGGGAAGGGAATACACCATAGCCGGAAGAATCCTGGCCGTGCGCTCCTTCGGGAAGTCCATTTTCATGCATGTCCTGGACGCTCAAGAAAGAATCCAGGTCTATTTCCAGCAGAATCACCTGGGCCAGGACAGCTTTTCCATTGTCAAAAAGCTCGATATCGGCGACCTCATTCGAGTGACGGGCACCCTTTTCAGGACGCGCACGGAAGAGCTGACCCTCTCTGTGAAGGAGTTCGTTCTTCTGAGCAAAAACCTGCGGCCTCTTCCTGAAAAGTATCACGGCCTCAAGGACGTGGAGACCCGGTATCGGCAGAGATATGTGGATTTGATTGTCAATGAGGCCGTGCGGGACACATTCCGCAAGCGGGCGAAAATAGTGGAAACCATTCGCCGGTTTCTATCGGACAAAGGCTTTCTCGAAGTGGAAACCCCCATGATGCAGCCCATACCGGGAGGAGCGACCGCCAAGCCCTTCAAGACCCATCACAAGGCTCTGGACATGGAGCTCTTTTTGAGGATCGCTCCGGAGCTTTATCTCAAGCGGCTTCTGGTGGGAGGGTTTGAACGGGTTTTCGAGCTCAATCGAAACTTCAGAAATGAAGGCATTTCCACGCAGCACAATCCCGAATTCACCATGCTGGAGTTCTACCAGGCTTACGCCACCTACGAAGATCTCATGACCCTCACGGAGGAGTTGTTCGTGGAAATCGCCCGGGCCGTCAATGAAGGCCGCCTCGAGGTGGAATACCAGGGAATGACCATCGACCTCACTCCTCCCTGGAAGCGCTACTCCCTCATGGACGCCCTCACTCAGCTGGGGGACATTCCCCGTGAATCCCTGGAAAATTTTGAAAAGACCATTGAAGTGGCGCGGCGCATGGGAATTCAAACGGAAAAGTTTGAAGGGCACGGCAAACTGCTCACCAAAATATTCGATGTGGCTGTGGAGCCAGAATTGATACAGCCGACTTTCATCACCCACTACCCCGTGGAAGTGTCACCCCTTTCCCGCAGGAATGAAATGGATCCCGGACTCACGGACCGATTCGAACTCTTCATCGCCGGCCGCGAAATGGCCAACGCCTTCTCCGAGCTCAATGACCCAAGGGACCAGCGGCAACGCTTTCAGTCCCAGCTGGAAGCGAAAGATGCGGGGGATGAGGAGGCCCATGAAATGGACGATGACTACTTGCGAGCCCTGGAGTACGGCATGCCTCCTGCAGCGGGGGAAGGGATCGGCATTGACCGGGTGGTGATGCTTTTTACCGATTCCCTTTCCATTCGAGACGTGATTCTTTTTCCACATTTGAGGCCGGAAAAGAGAAGTTGAAACTCTATGAATTTTGAGTTTTTTGTCAGTCTTCGGTACCTTCTCGCCAAGCGGAGACAGACTTTTATATCGCTGATCACCTTCATTTCCGTCCTGGGTGTGGCCGTCGGAGTGACGGCGCTCATTGTTGTTCTGGCGGTCATGAATGGGTTTCACGAAGATCTGCGCGCACGCATCCTCGGCATCACTTCCCACGTGGTCGTGGGGGATTTTGCAGGCCCCATATCCAACTACGGGCACGTCATGGAGCAGGTCCAGGAGGAAAGGGGGGTGGTGGCCTCCACGCCCTTCATCTACACCCAGGTCATGATCAGCTCGGGAAAAGGGGTGTCGGGGGCCGTCCTTCGAGGCATTGAACCTCAATCCGCCCATAAGGTCATCAACATACAGGAAAACATAGTTCGGGGAAGCCTGGCCGACCTGAAACCCCAGGACCTGGGGGAGGACGGGGAAATCGTTCATCCCGGAATTCTCATCGGGGTGGAACTGGCCAACAACCTGGGGGTTCGGCATGGAGACTGGATCACCGTCATTTCTCCGTCGGGCAGGCTGACTCCCGTTGGACAGGCTCCCAAGAGCAAGCTCTTTCAGATTGTCGGCATCATCCATTCGGGAATGTACGAATACGACAATACCCTGGCTTACATCCATCTGCAGGCAGCCCAGCAGTTCCTCGCCCTGGGAGACAGGGTCACGGGAATTGAAGTGAAAGTTCGGGACATTTACCGGGCGGACCAGGTTGCCGAGGCACTTCGCACCAGACTGGGCGAGTCCTTCTGGGTTCGAGACTGGATGCAGATGAATCAGACCCTTTTTTCCGCACTGAAACTGGAAAAAGTGGTCATGTTCATCATATTGACACTGATCATTCTCGTGGCGGCTTTCAACATCGTGAGCTCTCTCATCATGCTGGTCATGGAAAAAACCAAGGACATCGCCATCCTGAAAGCCATGGGGGCCACGACAGCCAACATTCGGAAAATCTTTGTGATCGAAGGGCTTCTCATAGGAGTTTCGGGAACAACCCTCGGACTCATAGGGGGATACGGGCTCTGTGAGCTCCTCAAAAGATACCAGTTTGTGGAACTGCCCCGGGACGTGTACTACCTTTCCACACTTCCCGTTAAGATGCAGTTCAGCGACGTGGCCCTCATCGGGTTCTCGGCCATTGTCATCAGCCTGCTGGCAACCCTTTATCCATCGCGGCAGGCCGCCAAGCTGGAGCCTTCGGAAGCGTTGCGCTATGAGTAGTGAGCACTCGCCCATCGCCGTGCAGACCCTTGGCCTCAGCAAGAGCTTCGGCAGCGGCCCCCAGTCCATCGAGCTTTTCCGAGGGCTTGACCTGGTCATTCGAAAAGGGGAGCGGATTGCAGTGGTTGGAGCTTCCGGGGCAGGGAAGTCCACCTTTTTGCACATCATTGGAACCCTCGAAAAACCCACCAGCGGCAAAGTTCTCTATGGAGGAAAAGACATTTTCCTTTCTGAAGAGAGGGATCTGGCCCGGTTTCGAAACCGCCACATCGGCTTTGTTTTTCAGTTTCATTACCTTTTGCCCGAGTTCAATGCCCTGGAAAATGTCATGATGCCAGGTCTGATCGCGGGAGAGTCCAAGAGGGATAATCTTGACAAATCTCTGCAGCTTCTTGAAAGGTTGGGACTGGCGGATCGGTTGAAGCACCGGGTGGGCGAGCTTTCCGGAGGAGAACAGCAGCGGGTGGCCGTGGCCAGAGCCCTGGTGCTGCGGCCAAGCCTCTTTCTCGCCGACGAGCCAAGCGGAAATCTGGACACGCGGACGGGGCGCACGTTGCATGACATGCTGGTTTCCATCAATGAAGAGTTTGGTGTGACCATGATCATTGTGACCCATAATTCGGAGCTGGCATCCATGATGCGAAGAACTCTGACGCTGGCTGACGGACAACTGAAAGAAACATGACTTCCCATTACGGAGGGGGTGGATTGATGCGTGCACTATGGGTTTGCGTTTGCCTTGTGTTGGGCATGAGCGGCGTGGCATGGGCGGAAGAAGCTTCCCCCAGGGTTGCCGTGCTGCCCTTTGAAGTGCGCAGCCAGCAGGACACGGCCGCGACTCAAAGGTTGATCATGGAGCTTTTGAACGGTCAACTCACACAGGAAGGTGCGAGAGTTGTGGACACGGACGCCGTTCTTCGAGCCACGGGGCCTGTCGCTGAAGAAGGCCGCGCCCGTTCGGTGGCTCGTGCTTTGAACGCTGACTACGCCGTCATGGGGAGCTTCACCGAGATCGGAAACCTCCTCAGCCTGGATGCCAGGCTTGTGGATGCAACCGGTGAGGAACGGACCCAAATTCTCTTTGTGGAGGAGCGGGGGATGGAAAATCTCGCCTCCGCCACCAATCAGCTGGTGCAAATGATGGCTGTGCACGTTTTGGCCAAGGCGCTCATCGCCGAAGTGCAGGTGCGGGGAAGCGAGAGAATCGAACCGGACGCCATCAGGCTGAACATCAGGAGCAGGGAAGGGGATCTCCTCAGGCCGGAGCAGGTGGCTGAAGACATTCGATCCATTTATGCCATGCACTACTTTGAAAGCGTTGAAGCCAGCGTGGAAGATTCGCCTGCGGGAAAAATTCTGATTTTTGATGTGGTTGAAAACCCCACCATCCTGGAAGTGCGGGTTGAGGGGAACAAGAGTATTAAGGAAAGCGACATTCTCGCCGCCATTTCCACGAGACAGTATGCCATTTTGCAGAGAAATGTCATTGCCGAGGATGTTCAAAGAATCATCAGGCTCTATCATCAGAAGGGATACTTCAACGCTGAAGTGACCACAAGCATCGACTTTCCCCGGGATCCAAGAAGGGCCGTGGTCACTTTCGACATCGAAGAGGACAGAAAGGTCTATATTCGAAGCATTTCCTTCATAGGCAATGAAAATTTTTCAGACCGAAGGCTTCGCGGCATCATGCAGACCAAGCAGAGAAGCTTCGTGTCCTGGTTCACTGACAGGGGGGTTTTGCAGAGGGATGTGCTCGAGACCGATGTGGACCGTTTGTCCGTTTTTTATCAGGACCAGGGGTTCATGGATGCCAGAGTGGGCACCCCTGTGGTTGAAACGGAAGATGATGGATTTCACATCGTGATTCCCATTGAGGAAGGGAGTCGTTACAGGGTTGCGAGCGTTCGGGTGAGGGGGGATCTTCTCGAGAACATGGAGGAGATCACCAGAGATTTAAAGGCTCAGGAAGGGGAGTACTTCAGGCGTGAAGCCATTCGCGATGATATCAGGATGCTTTCCACCCTCTACATGGATGAGGGTTTCGCCAACGTTGACGTCGCCCCTGAGGTCAGGCGCAATCCTGAAGACCGGACGGCGGAAATCGTCTACAATATTATCAAGAACGAAAAAGTGAGGATTGGCAGGATTTACATTTCCGGCAACACCAAAACCAGGGACAGGGTCATTCGCCGGGAAATGCAGTTCGCCGAAGGGGATTATTACAGTGCCACCAAGCTG
>SLCH01000183.1 GCA_007125915.1 Syntrophobacteraceae bacterium | reverse complement strand
CCCTCGTGGGAGGCTTCCTGGGAGGATTTCTCACCCTGTGGGCCCTTGCCCTTCACACCCTGATGCCCTCCCTTGTGCTGGCTGTTTTCCTCACCTTTCTGCTGGCCCTCGCCACGAGGGGACTGCACCTGGATGGACTCGCCGACCTGGCTGACGCCCTGGGCGGGGGCTACACTCCCCAACGCCGCCTCAGCATCATGAAGGACAGCCACATTGGAGCCTTTGGGGCCATTGCCCTCATCCTATTTCTATTCATGAAGGTGGCCGCCCTCCAGACCCTCATTGTGCATTCGGCATGGGGAGCCATTCTTCTTGTTCCTGCCTTGAGCCGCCTGGCCATGGTTCTCACGGCCCACCGAATGCCCTATGCGCGCAGGGAAGGGGGGCTGGGAAGGCCCTTTCTGCAATCCATGACCCGCGCCCATGTGCTGGGAGCCTGTCTCCTGTGCGGGCTCTGGTGCCTCATTGTCTCCCTCCCCTTCACATTATGGTTGACACCGGCCCTTGTGGTGTGTGTGATTCTTGTGCGCCAACTGGCCCTCAAAACACTTCAAGGAGTCACGGGAGACGTTCTGGGCGCAGCCAACGAAATCACGGAAACCTTTTTGCTCATGCTCGCGGCAGCCATCTGCTGAACCTTTATATTCCCTTTGAATGAAGGAGTCCCACCGTCATGTCTCATGCCGACCCAAACCACTGGACCATTTTGAGATTGCTCAAGGCCAAACCGGGAGGTTACGTTTCGGGAACCTTCCTTGCATCCCAGCTGGGTCTCTCCCGCACGGGAATCTGGAAGCACATACAGAACCTTCGCGGCCTGGGCTATGAAATCACCAGCCATCCCAAGGAAGGATACCGACTGGAAGCCCTTCCCGATCTTCTCATGCCTGAAGAAGTGATCCTCAACCTGAACACTTCCTGGCTGGGGCACAGCTACCACTATTTCAAGGAAATCGGCTCCACCAACGACCAGGCCCTTTTGCTGGCATCCAAGGGTGCTCCCCACGGCACCGTGGTCGTCGCAGAAACACAGACCGCTGGAAAAGGGCGCCTGGCCAGGTCTTGGGAATCCCCTTCTCTCCATGGCATTTATTTCTCCACCCTCCTCAGAACGGCCATTCCCACACAGGAAGCCCCCCAGTGCAACCTCACAGCGGCCCTCGCCCTCGCCAGAGTCCTCTCCCGGAACTACGGACTCAAAGTTGCCATCAAGTGGCCCAACGACGTGCTCATTGAGGGAAAGAAAGTTTCGGGCATTCTCACGGAGATGCAGTCCGATCAGGACAGAACGCGATTCCTTGTTCTGGGCATGGGCATCAACGTCAATCAGCAGCCCCAGGACTTCAGCGCTTCCTTTCGCTACCCTCCCACCTCCGTGGCCGTGGAAGTGGGTCAGCCCGTCATGCGCCAGACCCTGTTCATCCGACTCCTGCGGGAGATGGAAACGCTCATGGATATTTTTCTCTCTCAAAAGTTCTCACAGCTGCTGGAAGAACTGGAGAGCTATTCTCACGTGCACGGAAGGAATGTGACCGTCCACCTGCCCCAGGGAGATGTGAGAGGGAAGGTGACAGGCTTCACACGGGAAGGAGCCTTGAAGCTCCAGACCAGTGATGGAAAGGAATCCATCATTTGGGCGGGCGATGTGACACGCATGGAGGGAAACTGAAGGAAACTCAAAAGGGTAAGAATTTAACTTTATTAAAGAAGGGCAGGGCAGTCCTCCAAGGGGCTGTCCTTTTTTGCGGGCCATGAACGGGCCGGGAAAATACACATGGTGTGAACGGGCTGACCGCACGCTGAAAGAGGGGGGAAATAAAATAATGGGGAAGGTGCCGGCGTTCTCTCAGGAGCAAGATGGCGCACGGAAGGAACCCTTCCCCCACTCCATTCTCCAGGCACCGGCCCCTTGTTCTCCAGGCCCCTGTGGCGGGCGGAACATCAAGACCCTTTGACCCGCTCCGCAGCTTCCTGCTTGCGCTTGCATTCGATGCACAGAGTGGTCACCGGCCGGGCTTCGAGTCGCTCTTTGGTGATGTCGTCCCCGCAGGCCTCACAAATTCCAAAAGATCCGTCTTCTATGCGTTGCAGCGCTTCACGGATTTTACCGATGAGGCGTCTTTCCCGGTCTCTTATGCGCAACGTGAAGTTGCGGTCCGACTCCAAGGTGGCGCGGTCCGTGGGATCCGGGAAAGTCTCTTCCCCGTTGGTCATTCCCGCAACGGTTTTCTCCGCTTCTTCATAGAGCTCATCCAGCCGCATCGTGAGAATTTTCTTGAAATGTTCTTGAATCTCTTTGTCCATACCCATTCTCCCCAATAGGGTTATTTGGTTATCCAAATCGGAATTCGCTAACACAATCGAAGCAAAGAGTAAAGCATAAATCATGCTCAAGGAGCATCAAAGACACCGCTTTTGCCTCCCGATTTGAAGGTCATGCGAAGATCAACAATTTTGAGGTGCCGATCCATGGATTTGCACATGTCCACAAGGGTGAGAGCCGCATGGGCAGCTGCCACAAGGGCTTCCATCTCCACACCCGTTCGGTCCCTGGTTTTCACTTGGGAAGTGATTCTGATTTCGTGAGAAGAGGGAAGGGGCTCCAAGTCCACCCGAATTCCCGTGATGCGCACGGGATGGCACAGGGGGATGAGTTCCCAGGTGCGCTTCGCCGCCATGATCCCTGCCAGCCGTGCCGCTTCCAAAACGTTGCCCTTGGAAACGCCGCCCGACAGAATACGATCCACGGTTCCGGGAGAAGTGACCACCGTTGCCTTTGCCCGGGCCACCCTCTCCGTCTCCTCCTTGTGGCTCACATCCACCATTTGAAACCGCCCTTGCGCATCCATGTGCGTGAGCTTCCATCCATCATCCCCCATGCATTTTCTCCTCTTGCTTCTTCTTCAGGACCTTTGCCGCGCCTCACATGTCCACCACGTGCAAAACCACCACCAAGTCTCCCCACCGGCCCATTTCAGGAATCACATCTCCTCCTCCCGCCACACGCAGACGTGTTCCGTCTTCACTCCCCCGGGGAATCCACACCCGAACGGTGCACCGTTCATCCACTTCTCCAGCACCCCCGCACCCCGCACAGGTAGCGCCCTTGAGAGAACGATGGGTTCCACCGCATTTTCCGCATAAAATGCGCCTCATGTAGTTTATTTCCTCGTAGTGCCCCTCCCTCAGCCTTTGCCGTGCCACCTGCAAGTCGAAACGCAGGTCATAGACCCTGGAAACTCGAGACACGCGGGAATGAATGCCAAAGCACTCTCTCAGGAGTTCATCGATGGAAACAGATCCGTCCTCTTCCCCATAAAAGGACCTTGGGCGGTTTTTTCTCCATTGCTTTTCATAACCCATCACACGGTCGTAACGGCCGCGGGCAGCGGGATCCACCAGAGTTTCATAGGCCTCCACCAGCATGCGGAAGTGCCCACCCGCCTTCTGGTCTTCCCGGTTCTTGTCAGGATGCCATTTGAAGGCGAGAAGCCTGAAAGCCTTTTTGATCTCGTCCTGGCCGGCACCATGGCTCAGCCCCAAAATTTTGTAGTAGCAGCGTCTCATGAAATCTTTCGCAAAGCTTCTTTTGCCGTGATAGAAGCCGGCTCCTTTCTTCTGTGTCTCAACACCAGAGGGCTCACTGGCGGCCGCCCATATTCTTTGAACTTTTCAGAACCTGTTGAAGATCCTCAAGTAAAATTTTCATTTACCGAATAATAAATTTTAAGGATCTCCACATCCCATGACAAGGCACTTTCACGGACGGAGATCTTTCACCTACGTTCTTCAATCATAAAGCATGGGCCCATGATCTCAAAAACTTACACGTGCAGTCTTCAGGGTGTGGACGCCATTCTCGTGGAAATCGAGGTGGATCTCTCTTCGGGCCTGCCCTCCTTCAACATGGTGGGACTCCCGGACAACATTGTTCGGGAAAGCAAAGACCGGGTGAAAACGGCCATCCACAATTCGGGCTACCCCTTCCCTCGAGAACGCATCACCGTCAATCTCGCCCCCGCCCATATCAAGAAGGAAGGGGCGGGGTACGATCTGCCCATCGCTGTGGGCATCCTCGCCGCCCTGGGTCTCGTGGACCCATCGCGGGCCCAGGAAGCCATCCTGGTGGGGGAACTGGCATTGGACGGCCGGGTGAAGCCCATTACAGGATGCCTCTCCATGGCCATTCTGGCCAGAAACGACGGCTACAAAGAACTCCTTCTTCCTTCGGAAAACGCAATGGAGGCGGCCGTCATCGAGGAAGTGGCGGTGCTTCCCGTAACCCACCTGTCCCAGGTGCTGGAACACTTCAGCGCAAGAGCCACCATCGCGCCCTTTGTCCCCTCCAAAGACCAGGACCCTCCATCCAATGCCATTGCGGACATGGACTTCGAAGAAGTGAAAGGACAGGAGCAAACCAAGAGAGGGCTGGAAGTGGCGGCGGCGGGAGCCCACAATCTCATCATGATCGGCCCTCCGGGGGCCGGGAAAACCATGCTGGCCCAGAGAATTGCCGGGATTCTTCCCCACCTGAGCTTTGAAGAATCCCTGGAAACGACCAAAATCTTCAGCGTGGCCGGACATCTGAAAAACCAGCCCCTCATGACCATGCGCCCCTTCAGATCACCCCATCACACCATTTCGGAAGCGGGCCTCATCGGAGGAGGGTCGGTGCCGCGGCCGGGAGAGGTGAGCCTGGCCCACAACGGGGTGCTTTTTCTTGACGAATTGCCCGAATTTCGACGCAACGTTCTGGACCTCTTACGCCAGCCCCTGGAAGACGGACGGGTCACCATAGCCCGGGCGGCCATTTCTCTCACCTATCCCTGCCGGTTCATGCTCATCGCCGCCATGAACCCTTGCCCCTGCGGCTACGCGGGCGATGCGCACCGGCCTTGCTCCTGCACCGCCAACCAGGTTCAGCGCTACCGCAGCCGCATTTCAGGACCCATTCTCGACCGCATCGACCTGCACATAGAGGTTCCCGCCGTGAAGTACCAGGATCTTCACACCGATGCCCCTTCGGAAACCTCCCAGGCCATTCGGGCGCGCATCATGGCCACCCGGGAAATTCAGCTGGAAAGATTCGCCCAGGATCTCATCTACTCCAATGCCCAGATGAAGCCACGGCACATCAAAAAACACTGCCCCCTGGACGGTCCCTGCAAGAGCCTGCTGGAAAGGGCCATCAACCAGCTGGGGCTGAGCGCCCGCGCCTATCACCGCATCCTCAAAGTGAGCCGAACCATTGCCGACCTGGACGGAGAAAACCGCATCGCCCCCCACCACCTGCTGGAAGCCATTCAGTACCGCACCCTGGACCGAAGGATGTTCTGAGGGGGGCTTGCCACCCTGAAAATTTTATCACCATATCCATGATCATTAAAACGTAGGGTGGGCACAGGTTCATCGTGCCCACCGATTTTTCGGTGGTTGGAGACCATTACTCTTTCCCGTGGTAGGGGAGCACACTCGCCCCATCGTGATCAGCCCTTTCGAGGACAACGTTTTTTGAGATTGCCATTCGGTTTCTGATCCATGTGCAATGCTTCGCCATTTCCCATAAGTTAAAGATTTTTGATGGAAATTCGGTGGGCAGGATAAAGCTCTGCCCACCCTACGGATCTTTCGGGGGCATCATGGGCGAAAAAAACCTTGTGGCACAAGTGGAAAGTCGTAGGGTGGGCACAGGTTCATCGTGCCCACCGATTTTTCGGTGGTTGGAGACCATTACTCTTTCCCGTGGTGGGGGAGCACACTCGCCCCATCGTGATCAACCCTTTCGAGGACAACGTTTTTTGAGATTGCCATTCGGGTTTTGATCCATGTGCAATGCTTGTCCATTTCTCATACGTGAACGAGTTTTAATGAAAAATCGGTGGGCAGGATAAAGCTCTGCCCACCCTACGGATCTACGGATCTCAACACCGAGCCACCTAAGGATCAGAATTTCGATGGGTGTCCGAATCCACAGTTTCATAATGTGACCAGGAATGATCACCATCCATAACACAGGCCTCACGGGACAGGCTTCACGGCAAACGGAGGAACAGCCAGCACCCACCAAAATCCATGCCGAGCTGGGGCTCAGGGGTCCCAGGGAGGAGGGTGGGGCACCTTCCAGGGTGCTACATCTTCGGCGCTGCTTTTTTTCAGTGGTCAATTATTTCTTGACACGTGGTACCGCATCTGGTACCAGTCCCCTCAGCCGCATCCTTCATGGGGCAGGACGGGGCTTCACATTCTTTCGGGGGCATCATGGGCGAAAAAAACCTTGTGGCACAAGTG
>SLCH01000198.1 GCA_007125915.1 Syntrophobacteraceae bacterium | reverse complement strand
GCACAAACCCCAGATCGAGAAGCCTCTGTCGAATGGCCCCATGGGCCATGTGGCGCCGGATACGGCAACGGCAGCCTTTGGGCACCTGCGTGAGAACCTGGCGGCCGTCGCTGCACGCCTCTTTGGTTGATACGCAGGGGGCACAATCCTCGGAGTGCTTTTTTCCTTGTCTTCGAAAGCAGTGAAACATTCCGTTCCCCCATGTGTCGATGGTGGTGCGTCAAGCTGTCACACCAAAGGTGAAAGCCCTTGCCGTCATGCCCGAGCCGGCGGATGTGACGCACCCGGGCAGCAGCCCCTTCCTTGAATCAACAGCATTGCCACCATATGTTGGCCTCCACGGAAAAATCAGATGTCCGTGAAAAGGCGTGAAGGCAAAGGTTGTGAACATCGTTGCATGAGATCTTCTTCCCATTGGGTGGGGAGCCTTGGAGAGACTCCTCGCATATCTTTAGATCCGCTTCCTCTATTGAGATGCCCGTATTTTTTTAGGGTAGGCAAACTTTAACTCAAAATAAAAAGTCAGTCCACCATAAACGTAAAAAAAATCAGAAAACTTACCCATGTCCCGCCCCTCCCCCATTCCCCCAGACCGGGGTTCCTGCAGAAATGACGCACCCCACCGGGATTTGCGGGCAGACATTTCCCCTCGAGGCGCCCATGGATTCCGCACACGTCTCGCACGGGAGGATGAAGTGGATGGCCACAGGGCCGCCAGCACTGAAAAAAGGAGGGCAACCACTGCCACCGATCACCCAGCCACGCCTGCGCCTTCAGCATGTGAGGTGAAAGCAGGCCCCCACGTTCACCCCCTCCTTCACAGCCTCATTGAACCGCTTCACGGCTTCGGGAGTGGTGAAGGCCTCCATGGCGATTCCCATCTGCCCGCACAGGTCCTCCAAGGTTTGGGACACTTTCATGTAGCCGTTGACCCCTGTTCCGATGATCAGCCGTGCAGGAGCCTTCTTCAACAACGCATCAATGTCACCGGGAATCAAGGAATGGCCCTGGGCCCGCCACCAGCTGCCATCAATACGGCCGTCGGGATAAATGATGAGGTCCGAAGTGTATTCCCGTCCGTTCACAACCATTCTGCCAAAAGCATACGCATCGATTGAAAAACTCATGCTTTCTCTCCCTGGCCCCCCAAACACCGAAAGGGGCCCCTGCTGTCTTTTTCAGAACTTTGAAGGACCTGATGCGACCACATCCCCTCGAGGCCAGTCCCTCTTTCTGCCTCAAACCATGACTCACACTTCAAGCCGTGTTAAGATGCAATATACTACAAGAAACCCATGGTGACCGATGGCTTTTTCACCCCACTGATTCCACGGGCACCGCCGTCGTCACCCTCAGGAATGTGAGAGGAAGTGGAGCCATGCATGACTGGAATGCGGTGATCACCTTCCATCAGAAAGCCATCAGGGAAGCATTTGACTTTTTTCAAAACCATGGCCATGTGGCCAAGACCGATTACTACAATGTCCTGGTGATGCGAGCCGAGGACCCTCCCGTGCTCCTCGAAACCCTTCATGAGCATGTGCTCCACGAACCCGAATCCCTTGCATTTCTCTCGCGGTTCATCACCGTAGACGAAACCTTCTCTTTTCAGTCGCCCCGGGAGTTTGAGGACAAAGCCCAGGCGGCGGCCTGGAGCTGGTGCGAGGAGCTGAAGGGAAAAGGGTTTCACGTGCGGATGCACCGAAGGGGCTTCAAAGGGAAATTGTCCAGCACGGGCGTGGAAAGGCTTCTGAACAACTCACTTCTTGAAAAGCTTGAGGCCATGGGTGAGCCGGGACACATCTCATTCGAGGATCCCGATGCCATCCTTGCATTGGAAACCGTGGGGCAGCGAGGGGGAATGTCTCTCTGGAAGCGAGAAGCCCTTCGAAAATACCCATTTCTTCATCTGGACTGACCGCCATTTTCCCCGGGCATGGCATTCCCATTCCGGGAAATTCCCGCACCACACCCCTCAAAGAAGCCATGAACCCGGTTTGTGGCCGCGGAAAACCCTCGGGGGCTCCCTGAGCAAGGAAGCGCCGAACAATATTCTCCAACCAAGGCACCAACTGAATAATATGCGTCAAAAAAATTTCAAGTCTTCGATCTCACTCATGAAGTCAAGGCCACAAATCCCCCGGGGCCTCACTCCCCTCCACAAGACTGCACACTATTGCGCACCCCAGTGGGGCACGCGGCCCCTCTTCAAGACGGAAAAGGCTCATCCTTCCCGCGTTTTCTCCCATTCCAGAAGTATTGGCACGTCCATTGCTTAATTAAATGCGCACGATATGAAAGAACACGCTCTCTAACAACTTCATCTGCTGCTTGTGCTTGTTTTTGAAGCGCTGGTTCCTGGTCCGCTGACTCTGCTGCTGAACCTCATGCATTTCACATTCCCTTCACGCGTCCCCATTCCAGTTCCCATGCCGTTCTCGCTGATTTCATGATCATTTCCCGCTGAAGCTGGTGTCTGTGCCTGTCGATGATGCTGATGACCTCCTGTGCCATGTGAATTGTTGCCGCTGTTTATTCGTCCACTTTCCCATGCCCCGCTGAACCGCTCAAGTCTCCGCTCACTGTTGAATGCGCGCGCCCTTCCATGCTGAAAAAACCAGAGAGCCTCTTTCTAGAAGAAAAAGCCGAAGGTATTCCTGCCTTCGGCTTTCTCTTTTTCCCATCTTTGCAAAACACGTGGCAACCCACGTGAACCCGCCTAATAGGTTTTCCAGCGATTGTGCATCCAGAGGTACTGCTCCGGGTAGCGCAGGATGATGCTCTCCATTTCCCGGTTCATGGCTTCCGTCAGACGCATGAGTTCCTGCCTTTCATCCTCATGGGGGGCAGGATGAATGGGATCGGACACAAACCCTTCATAATGAAAATTATCCCACTTGCGGCAGCATGCCACCACCACGATGGGGCGGCTGTGAATGACGGCCAAGAGGGCGGGAACGGGCGTTGCCATGGCTTTCCGGCCGAAAAAGTTCACAGGAATGCCCTTGGCCGTGGCCTGATCGGGCAGCACCCCAATGGACATTTTCTTTTGCAGAAGCTTCTGAAGCTTGAAGAGGGCGTTTCTTTTGGGAATGATCATCTGGCCGCTGCCCACCCTGTTGGCGTAAAGGAGTTTTTCAAGAAGGGGATTGTCCAGGGGGCGGGCCACGATGGCCAGCGGAATTCCCACAATAGAACTGGCATAGGGAAGCATTTCCCAGTTTCCGATGTGGGGGGTGACAAATATGCAGCCTCCAGACTCATCGTGGATGGCCCGGGCCTTGCGGAAAAGCTCATCCACCCCTCGAATGCGTTCCCGAAGCTGCTCCATGTGATCGGGCCGGGCGAGCATGGAACGCACCTTCACCGCTTCAAAAGGAATCATGAAAAAGGCTTTGCAGCTCTGGCGAGCGATGGCTCGCGCCTCCCCCGGATCCTCCAAGCTGCCGCTCAAGGCATGACGGACATTTTCAATGGCTATTCGGCGGCGCCTGGGAACGAAAGTCCAGAGAATCGCTCCTAAGAAACCGCTCAGGGCCTCCAGCACTCCCAGGGGAAATATCCGGCACACGGTGAACACACAGAGCACCGCATAGTATTCCATTTTCAACAGAAAAGGTTTCTTGACAGCCATGTCCTCATCCAAAAGTTAATCGCTGATTCCTTACAATCATGCCACCCGGACAATGGCGGCAGAGGACTGTCCTCCTATGCCGTAACTGACGGAAAGAAAAGAGGAACCACGCAGCTGCTGAGCTGATGGGGAAATGCGCAGGGGTAGAAATTCCCGTTCCGTCTGCTCAAAGTGAAGGGTCCCGGAAATGCGCTGTTCCCTGACGGCCTCGATCCCCAGTATGATTTCGGCCAGGTCGGAAGCAGCCCCCATGTGTCCCGTGTAAGCCTTGAGTCCCCACACGGGCACCCTGTCCGCAGACTCCCCCAAAACCTTCAGGATAGAATTCAATTCGGAACGATCCCCGTCCCTGCTGCCGCTGCCGTGAGGAATCACGCAGCCCAGGTCACCGGGATTCATGGCACAAAACTCCAGTGTCTTTTGCATGACCCGCACAGTGACGTCGTCTGGCACTCGAATGGAATGGGGGGAGGCCGTCTCGCTGCAGTTGCCGCAACCTTGAAGCAGGGCAGCGGGGTATTGAGACGAAGCCCTTTCAGCAGCCTCCCGAGACATGAGCAGCACGGCAGCTCCCCCTTCTCCCGCAATGAATCCGTCCCTTCCCCGGTCCAGGGGCCGGTAGGAAGAGGCTCCACCCCTGCATGAAGAAAGGAGGCCAAGTCCATGGAGCTCATAGAGGCTGATGTCATTGATCCAGCTTCCATAACCCACTGCCAGAGCCATGTCTGCCTGCCCGAATCGAATGCTTCGCGCCGCCAGTTCAAGGGCGTGTCCGCCCCCGGGAGAAAAACTGGCCAGGGAAGTGTTGGGTCCCATGAATTGACAGTAAGCGGAAAGAAAACTGAAAAGGTTGTTTTGCAGGGAGTCCAGAAGAAAAAAAGGATTCACTTTGTTCATGGCAGACCGGTTCAGCTTCACCTGGTCGAGCTCACGGGGCCCCGATCCTGCCAGGGCATCCCCGATGGCGGGCAGCATGAATTCACAGCCCGCCTGAGTGTGATCCCCCGAAGCCACGAATAATGCCCGCCTTTCGGGAGGGACGCCATGATCTGCACCGAGGGAACCCAAAGCCTCCAAAGCCGCGTGGAATCCCAGGCGTGCACCCCGGTTCAAGAATTTCATCTGAGAGAAAATCTTCTTGGGCATGTCCGGAATGACCGGGTCCAGAGAAGGGGCCCCATACTGCAGATAGGGGGGGCCTTCACCACGCTCCAGGTGGCGTATTCCCGTTTTCCCCCCCTTGACGGCTTCATGATTTTCGGCCACTTGCCGCCCCAGAGAGGTGATGAGCCCCAAACCCATGACAGGAATGGCGTCCGAATCCATCAAAACCTTATCTCCCTTGCCAGAACATTGAAATTGTGCCTTTGTGCTTCAGGATCTTCCAGCTCATCCAGCGGAAGGACCCGCCCCTGGAAGTCTGTCACGATTTTCTTCTTTCCCCGCACCGTTCCCAGCCCCGAATAGACTCTTCGGCCCTCCAGGGGAGTCTCGGAAACGGTCAGCTTCAGCTCCAGCTGATCCCCGGGAAGGACAAAACCATAAAAACCGCATTTGATGATCCGGTCCATGAGAAACCATTCCCGAAAGTTGGAGGAAATGGCGTGCAGCCAACCGGTGAGCTGCGCCAAAGCCTCAAGCATCATGACTCCGGGCATCACCGGAAATCGTGGAAAGTGAAACTCAAAAAAGTCTTCCGACATGGCAACATTCTTGACACCCACAATGGTGTTGTCAGGCTCCCAGTACAGGATGTGGTCGATCATCAGATATCGCATGGTTCATCTCCGAAAACGCTCAATGACCAGTGGGTAAAAGCCGGCCGATCATGGATCGGGGCAATTGGTTGCGAGGGAGAAAACTTCACGGACACAGAGCCCGCCTTGACAGGCCGTCACTCACCCGCCCTGCTGTGCGCCCGCAGGCCTTTCCTGCAGCCCCGCTGGCTGAGCCACCAGAATCACTGTGGCGGCGGCATAGTTTCCCGAATGGGTGATGGAAACCGTTTTTTGAATGATGCCCCGCCTGGCGGCGACCTGGGCCGCCCAGCCCTTGAAGCGAAGACGGGGCCTGCCTCCACGCCTTCCCACGATCTCAATGTCCCCAAACCCTGACAGGAAGCCCGTTGCACCGGCTCTCAGCCCCAGGGCCTTGATGGCCGCCTCCTTGGCGGCAAAACGTCCTGCCAGGTGGATGGCCGGATTTTTGCGCGACATGCAGTGGGCCCGCTCAAGGGGAGAGAAAATGTCCTCGGCGAAACCCTCATGCCGTTCCCACACTTTTTCAAAACCTGCCACGGAAACCATGTCCATCCCCTGAAAGATTCGCATCATGAAATGGAAAGCCCTCCATCCACACAAAAGGATTGACCGGTGATATAGTCCGATTTGTCAGAAGCCAGGAAAACCACAAGGGGTGCCACGTCCGCGGTCAAGCCGAAGCGCTGTGCGGGAATTCTCATGAGAAGCTCCTTGCTGGACCGCTTGATCACCCGTTTGCTCATGGAGGTCTCCACCACTCCGGGCAGAACGGCGTTCACCTGAATGTTCCGCTTGGCCAGCTCCACCGCCGCTGAGCGCGTGAAAGCCGTCAGCCCGCCCTTTGCCGCGGAGTAATTGGTCATCCCTGAGCGCCCCACCACAGCCAGCACCGAGGAGATATTGATGATTTTTCCTGCGCGCTTGAGCAGCATCATGGGCACAGCAAGCCGGCAGCAGAGAAAAGCCGCCTTGAGATTGATGTCCATGACCTGATCCCATTCACCGAGGCTCATGGAGGCAAGCAGGGTCTCCCCTGTACGGCCGGCATTGTTCACGAGAATGTCCAGGCTGCCCATTTTTTCTTTGACCGAATCGAACATTTTCTCCACCTGGCCGGCCTGTAGAAGATCTGCCTGAAAAACCTCTGCGCGCCCGCCTGCAGCGCAGATGGAATCCACCAGCTCCAGAGCCTCCTCCCTGGAACGATTGCAGTGAACGGCCATTTGAGCCCCTGCATGGGCGAGAGCCAGGACTATTTCACGGCCGATTCCCCGTCCTCCTCCTGTGACCAGTGCGGTCTTTCCTGTCAAATCAATCTTCATGGACAATCTTATTCCCACTGTAGTATTCGTACATTCGTTTCAATTCACCGGGTGCGATGCTTTCAAAATGGCCGTAAAGAATGCGGTCGACCCATGCGATTCGCTCCCCTTCCACCCGAATTTCCCCTCTGCCCATGGTGTCGCGCCGGGAAGAGGAGATAATTTCCCCTCGAATTTCCGCGCGAAAACCGGGCCGCATGTGAGGGGGCACCACCACTCCTTCCAGCAGAATCAGGGCCGCACTGACCTTGAAGTCGCTGGAATAGGTGATGAGCCACCCCAGCAGCTGAGCCATGGCCTCCGTGAAGAGCACACCCGGAACATACGCGCAGCGGGTGTAATGACTGCGCAAAAACTCCTCCGAAAGGGAAAAGGTTTTCACGCCTTCGATGGACCTGGCTTTTTCAATGGACGTTATGGCGTCGTAGAAGAGAAAACGCATCTTGCTCCACCCCTCTGAAAATCACCGTCCCCTGGAACAAAACAGCCCCCGAGGACATTGAGCACTTTCAATGCAAACTCAAGACCAAACAAAGCCGTGCTTTAAGCTTCAAAGGAACCCAGGCAAAGACAGGCATTCTGCCCCCCAAAACCAAAAGAATTGGAAAGGGCAATGCGGTGGTCCACCCTGCGCATTTCATTGGGCACGTAATCCAGGTCACACTTGGAGTCGGGGTGTTCATAGTTGATGGTCGGCAAGATCACCGACCGCTCCATGCCCATGAGGGTGAGAACGCATTCGATGGCCCCCGCCGCTGCAATGGTGTGGCCCAGCATGGACTTGTTGGAGCTGACGGGAATCTCAAAACTTTGCCGGCCAAAACACTCCTTGATGGCGATGGTTTCCGTCAGGTCGTTCTGCTGGGTGGATGTGCCGTGAGCGTTGATGTATTGAACATCCTGGGGCGCGAGGCACGCGTCTTTGAGTGCGGCTCTCATGGCGTAAAGGGCTCCGAGCCCTTTGGGATGCGTGTCGGTGATGCGGTAGGCATCCGCCGCCGAGCCATAGCCGAGAATTTCCCCCAGGATGTGGGCTCCTCGGGAGCGGGCGTGTTCCAGCTCTTCCAGCACCAGGGCCCCGGCTCCTTCCGACATGACAAAGCCGTTGCGCCGGCGGTCGAAAGGGCGCGATGCCGTCTGTGGCGTGGCATATTTTTCCACCAGGGCCCTCAGGAGGCAAAACCCTGCCAATCCCACGAAATCGAGAGTTGCTTCGGCACCTCCCGCAAGCATGAGGTCGCAGGAGCCTTCCCCAATGAGAAAGGCAGCTTCCCCGATGGCCTGGGCACCTGCTGCGCATGCGGAAGAAACGGAGAGAGTGGGGCCTTTGCAGTGGAAGAGAGCGGCGAGGGTGATGGCGCCCACGTCGGGTTTCCTTTGAAAAAAACTCAGAAAGGGATAGCCGCCGGCTCCATCGAGCCCCTTCAGGTCCCATGTTCCGTCCGGGCCCATGTGGCGCTGAAGGAATGCCATGCGGTCCACCGTGGGATTGTCCCCGTGAGAGCCCAGGGCCACACCCATTCGGCCGCCAAAGCTGGAAGTGTCCAGCTGTGCCCGAAGAAGCGCTTCATGAGAAGCGGCCCGCATGAGCCGAAGAGCCCGGGAAGAGAATTTATTGGTGCGAAGGTCCTTGCCTGCTTCGAACTCCGCCAGCCATTGATCCTTCACCTGTCCACCGATGGTGCAGGGAAGACCCGTGGGGTCAAAGGAGGTGAGCTGGTCCACTCCCGATTTGCCCTTCATGGCATTCTGAAAGGTGTCTTCCGCATTTTTTCCGAGAGGGGTGACCATTCCCCATCCCGTGACCACCACACGACGTCTGGAATTGGGCCCATGGCTCAAAATATGCTCCGCTCCTCCTGAATCTTCTTCAGCCATTCCTGAATGAGGTCATCTCCGTTGGGATAAACGGCGTGCTCACCGCACGAGGCGCATTTCACTCGGAGTCCGTCTTCAGAGGTCCATCCAGAGGCCCCGCAATGGGTGCACTTCTCGGGCAGAGCATCCAGGATATCGCGAATGCCTTCCACCAGGGAGCCGATGGTGATCATTGCAGGCACCTCGTCCATGTCCATGCCCGCTTCCAGGTTGGGGATCTGATCTCCGAAGCGAATTTTGAGAAGGGTGACCGCTTTTTCCGTCAGGAGACCATCTTCATTGACAGCCGAGCCTTCACCGAACATCTCTTCCACGTGTTCGAGCACAAAATGCCTGGCCATCTTGATTCCAAACACCTGTTCCAGACGGTAATTGATATCCAGAAAGTCCAGGGACTCGGCATCCAGGTCATTCACCAGAGACGATTCCAGGCGAATGGCGTCTTCATCCAGGCGCAGAGTTTCAGCAATGGCCTTTTTCAGTTCCTGAAAAATCCGCTCGTCCGTAATGAACTCGTTTTTCATGCATTCTCCTTGAAAAAAATGAACCTCAACACTCTCCAAAGTGATTGAGGACAAAAAAACCCTTATTGTGGCGAAAGGATGGGATGCCCCGCACCTCAAAACCTTCCCTTTTGCCGGAAGCTGGAAAGACCCACACCTTGTGGAGACACTCTCACATGAAGGGGCCTGAAAGGGTTTGACCTTCCTTCGCCCGTGCGGGAGATAGTGTCTTGCATGAGAGCGTCAGGAGCACGTCTCGGGGGACCTGTTCAAACGCCGGATCCTCCCTGAGGGCGAGAGTCAAAACCTCTGGAGGGCATTGGACATGCCGCGGTCGCAAACAATGGTCTGCCCGCAAATGCCACGGGCGGCGGAAGAGCAGAGAAACGCCGCCACGTCGGCTATTTCTTCCGCCTCCACAATGAAATGATCGGGCAGCTGATCCAGGTTTTCCATGTGCTGCCGAAGCACCTTGTAGGAATCCGTTTTGACAATCCCTCCACTCACGGCATTGACAGACACACCCCTGGGGCGAAGGCTCTCGGCCAGATCCCTGACCACAGCTTCCATGGCGGCCTTCATGCTGCCGAGAGGGTAAGCGGGATTGTAAAACCGGCTTCCCAGGCTCGAGATGAAAACAATTTTCCCCGCACATTTCTCCAGGAGGGGAAGAGCTTCCTGCACGCAGAAGATGTTGCCCATGTAGTTGACCTCAATGAGATCTCTCAGTTCCCTTTCCAGGAGCCGTTCTATTGGCTTGAAGGGGGCCCGCGCAGCGTTGAGAATGAGGAAATCCAATCGGCCCGCATCACGTCCAATGGCTGCCATCATTTCTTTGACCGCCGGCCGCGATGAAATATCCGCCGCAAAGGGGGTGAGACGTCCCCCCATGCGCGCGACGCGCTCCTGCAGCTCCTCCCCTTTGGCCCTGGACGACCCAGCGGCCTTGCGGTGATTGATAAAGACTTCAGCGCCACTTGCCGCAAAGCGAAGAGCAATGGCGGCGCCAATTCCCCGCGATCCTCCCGTCACCATGGCCACCTTGTTCACGAACTCATTTTCTGCCACGCAAACTCCCCAAATTCATTGCAAGAAAGCACTCAAGGGTCAATCATACAAAAGGAATTTTGGTTAGCACAGCCAATGAAGAATGTCAACGAAGAGCACACGTGCTTCAGGGACAAGGCATTCTCCCGCACCTGAGTTTTGATGGACCCCTGGAGCAGAGGCGGAATTATGGTTTTCATGTGCGCTCATGGTTCAATTCCAAAGGGCACGATCAAGCAAGATTTCATGGGAGACGCGGGTTTGCTTACGTACAAGTAAAATTGGGGTTCACGTACGTAATGCTTACGCAAGGAAAAAGGACTCAACGGAAATCCCGCTAAGTCCTTGATTTTTTTGGCGCGCCCGCGGGAATTCGAACCCCGGGCCTACGGATTAGAAGTCATTGCCCCTAAGCTTCACGAACTCCTCATCTGAAGCCAAATTGCTGAAATTACATGAGTTGTTGTTTTCTCTATTTTGGCAGATTTTCCATGTTTTTGCAGATTTCTCACACAAAGTCTCACAAAGGCGAACCGCTGCAAAGTCCAAAATGTGGCGGCAGCAGCGGTTCATCCAGCAACTTTTTTTATCATGGCCAAACCTGCTCACCTTTTCGGTCAAAGATGTTGAAGTGACGTCTGATGGGATGCATCTCCGACTGAACTCATGGTTCAGGGTAAAAGAAAAATCGGGAAGGCGGACTGACGCAGGGAATATGCTTTTGGCCCCGTTTGCCAGGATTTCACTTCTGGTCAATGGCCTCGCGTACCTTGGCCGCCATGTCTTTCATCAAGAATGGCTTCTGGATGAATTTTACACCTTCCTCGAGTATCCCGTGATGAGCGATCACATCAGCCGTATAGCCGGACATGAACAGGATTTTGAGATGGGGGTTACCGGCCAGCAGCCGCAAAGCCAGATCTTTTCCGTTCATCTCCGGCATGATCACGTCGGTCATTAGAAGATCAATTTTACCATCATATTCTTCGGCAACTTTTATCGCAAGTTCAGGCCTTGCAGCGGTCAGCACGGTGTACCCCAGCTTCTCGAGCATGATCTTTGCCATTTGCAGAATTGCCGCTTCGTCCTCGACCAGCAGGATGCACCCGGAGCTGGTGGACAATTGCTCCCTGCCCCCTCCAATGTTCCCTGTTGGGGCTTCCTGAATATCGTGGCGCGGCAGGTAGATTGTGAATGTCGTTCCCTTCCCTGGTTCGCTGTAGACGTTTATAAAGCCTTTGTTCTGCCTGGCAATGCCGTAAACCGTGGAAAGACCCAGGCCCGTTCCCCTGCCAATTTCCTTGGTTGTAAAAAACGGCTCAAACAGATGATCTTGAACATCTTTTTCCATGCCGCAGCCGTTGTCACTCACCGCAAGCATGACATATTGCCCTGGCATGCACTCCGGATGGGTTCTGCAGTATTCCTCGTCCAGGACCACATTCTTTGTTTCTATAGTCAGCTTTCCAACATCCGAGATGGCGTCACGCGCGTTTGCCGCAAGATTCACCATGATCTGGTCGAGCTGGGAAGGATCGATTTTCACAGGCCACAAATTGTTTCCAGGGCTCCATGTAAGACTTATGTTCTCGCCAATCAGGCGCTGAAGCATTTTCACCATGCCGGAAAGGCTGTCATTCAAGTCCAATTCCATCGGTTTGATGGTCTGCTTCCTGGCAAAGGCCAGCAGTTGCCGGACAATATCGGCGGATTGGTTTCCTGCGGTGTGGATTGCTTCAATCGTTTCCCTGAGAGGGCTTGATGGGGCAATCATATTGATGGCCATTTCCGCATAGCCGTTGATGATGGCAATCTTATTGTTGAAGTCGTGCGCTATCCCGCCTGCCAGCCTTCCCACAGATTCCATCTTCTGGGCCTGGTTAAGCTGCTCCTGGAGTTGTTCCCGCTTTTTTTCATTCTGCTTGTGTTCTTCAAACGCACGGGCAAGTTTCAGGTTGCCGTAACCCAGTGTGGAAAGCATTTGAGCAAGCCGGGAATAATAATCCATGGCCCTTTGAACTGACTTGCGGCTGAAGCGGGGTACGCGGTCAAGCGCATCCATGTATGTTTGTTCATCAAAGCCGAATTTACGCGCTTGGGCACTGAATGCATCATAATCTATGTCTTCGTCTTCATAGAAAAACTGCCCGATGAAAATATTGCCAAAGTGTTTATCCCCCAGAAAAAGCGGCGTGGCAATGTCCCACATGTTGTTTTTGCATCGATACGCACTGAATTGACCTGCCTCTATACCCTCAGTAAGTTTGGTATCGCTTTCAATGCAGTTTTCCAACGTATCAGGATGCATCCTGTGAAACCGGGCGCATATTTCGCGAAATTCAGTTGAAGCCACCACGTTTCCTTCGAGATCCACTATAGCGCCGCCTATATTGGTCAAATAGTGGAAATCATCCATTAATTCCTTAGTTTTTTCCGTATCAATGATATCGACAAGATCAAGGTGATCGATATCTCCTTCAGGACGAATAACGGCATCCAGTTTCGCCCGGACTCGTTTTTCGCTTATTTGCAGCATTTTCTCGGCTTCCTTGCGGGCGGTTGCATCATTTCCGACGCAGAGAATTTCGAATACCTTCCCATGTTCATCCAGAACCCCCTTATTGGACCAACAGACCCAGAGCCTCGTACCATCTTTTTTAATATTCTCGTTTTCATTCAAGGCGTAACGCTCCGGGTGTTTTCCTATATCGGCGATCATGGTTCGCAGATCTTTTCCGGAAGAATCTGTTTCAGGGACGATTGTGCCAACGACATTTCTGCCGATTATTTCCCGATCTTCATATCCGAAAAAGGATTTGGCATAATCATTTAAAAAAGAAACCCGGCCTTCCAGATCCATCCTAAGAATGATGCTGTTCGTGTTTTCAACCAGTTCTCGGTATCGCGCCTCACTTTTCCGCAGGGCCTCTTCCGCCTTTTTGTGCGCAGTGATGTCTCTTGAACTGAAAACGATTCCCTTCGGATCGCCATTTTTGTCCTTCAAAATCCTTCCTGCTGTTTCAAGCCACAGGTAAGATCCGTTCCTGCACCTGTAACGATACTCGACCGTTTGGGTGTCGCCGGATTCAATAAAAACGGCGAACTGTTCAAGAACGTGGGAAAGGTCGTCAGGATGTACAAAATCCATGACGTTTTTCCCGATCAGGAAAGAGGGGTGATACCCCAATGCCTCGTGGGATTTTCCGGCAAATATAAAGTTGCCTTCCAGGTCCGACAGGGCGACCATGTCCAGCATGTTTTCAGTGACGGTGGTCAAAACTTCGACTTGATCAAAGCATTGCTCAAAGCGGTTTCGCCAGTACTCGCTCTGCAATTCGGCTTCAAGCTGCTTCACCTGCATTTCGTGAAACATCTGCTGGACTTCTTGAAGAGACATGGATTCCAGGGGAGGAGGTGTTATGGACTGGGCCTTTTGCTTGGCTTCTTCGCGGATTTTGACTGAGTCGGGGCCTGCAGAATTATCCGGCAGGAAAAGGTAAAGGTCCGTGGAGTTTGCTGCGTCTGTCACTTCTGCCTCCCAAATATTCAGGAATCAAAACTTCCGCTGCCCGCATTCATGGCAGGAAACCATGCCGCATGGATGGCTCCGCTGTTCAGGGTTCATCAGTTGAGCTCTTCCCCTTGATGACAGCGTCTGCATAATCAGGATACAGTTCTCCCACGCAATCGGGACAAAGTCCATGACTGAAGCGGGTATCGGTGCGGCTCGACAGGTATGATTCGAGCTTTGTCCACAACCCCTTATTGTCATCATCGCGCACCTTCTTGCAGTGGGCGCATATGGGAAGGAGTCCACTCAGCGTTCTCACTTCGGACAACGCACGCTCCAACCCCGCTGTTTTTTCGTTTAACAGCTCGAGATAACGACTGTTTGCCAGAGCAATGGCAGCCAGTTCACCAAAAACTGTCGCAATGTCAGCATCTTGCTGAGTGAAGTCCGAGGGTTTATTGGCCAAACCCATAATCCCCACCGTCTTTCCCTCCAGGTTCAAAGGTGCAAACATGACATTGCGCATTGACACATGCCCTTTTGGTAAATATTGCACCCATTGACAGTGCATGAAGTCGTTTTCGTAAACGGTACAGTGATTCTCGTACGCGATGGCACGAAGGCCCCGAATAGGCATGTCCAGTTCAGGGTCCACGGAACATGCCATTCCCCCTGCCTCTAAAAAGAGAACCTCGTTTTCGTGTCCGTCGTCACTGAGCAGAGCAACATAACCGGAAGTGGCACCGGTCAACTGTCGGCACTGATCAAAGATAGCCCGTGCGGAATCAGCGAATGTCTGCTTTTTCAGAATTGAACGGGCGGCTTTGATAATAGCCTCAAGCTTCACTTCAACAGATGGGCAGGAATTCAACGGGCAGTATCTCCTTCTTCATACCATTGCGATTGGTGTGGCCTCCAGTTTCATTGGACACTCAGTGAGGCATGAAATTAACATGAGATGTCCAGAATGAAAAATAAACGCACCAAGAATCAGGGCCACCGAAGGCACCCCCGCCTGCTCCGCTCCAATTCAAAGAAAAGCATGACCAGAACTCGATGCTCCAGAGGTATGGCTGCAAAACCCCTGAGCAAGTCAGGGCTGAGCAGAAGCTTTTAGAATATGTGGCATGATCAAGGTCACAATATGCCCAAAGAATTGTGGACCTGAACATCACGGTGCTAATGTGACTGTAAAAACAGCGTTTCTGACATGCATTCAAGAAAAAATCTGTTTTTCCACCTCCAGGACCTCTTCAATCTCATCGGCCAAATCCCGAATTTTTAAGGCATCGAGACCCAGAACGCGTGCGCTGGGATATGCAGAGAGATTCAGGCCTGGCCGACGGACAAGCCCTATGCCCAGCTTATGAGCGAGGGCATTGCCCATACACACGATATGCGGAAGTCTTGAACCAGATTTTGCTTTGCCGGGAATGTGATGGCAAGCGATGGCTTCGACCGTATCCACCGGGAAGTTCCACTTGTGAGCGACCATCCCTCCCACCGGTGAAGCAGGTGAAAGTATTTTAAAGGGCTGAACACCGGTTCGTTCCCTCTTCCGTAAAGGCCATTTTTTCAGAGGCTCTCAAACAATTTTTCATACTCTTCGGTGAGTTGCTCGTAGGCTGCCGTCAGCCTGGCCGTTTTCGAAGTCATTTCGTTCAACAGGGAGAGGGTCGATTGATGGCGTGTTTCCAATGAGGTGAATTCACCTTTGAGTTTTTTGTATTTCACCTCGAAAGCCTTGAGGACCGTGATGTACTTTTCCGCCTGCTCCAGTCGAATTTTCAGCTCATTATTTTTTTTGGCCACTTCCTCAGCTGTGCCCAATTGGGTGTTCATGCCGTGAATCTGTTCTCGAAGTTCCTGGACCTGCCTCTCCTTACTGTTCAGCTTTGCCTCAAGCCTTTCTTTTTGGGATTTGTGCAATCTCAGTTTTTCCTGCAATTTTAAATTAATAGCCAGTGGGCGTTCAAAAGCCTCCAATCGCCCCACTTTCTCTGCGAAAGCCATCTGCAGATGCAGGTTTTCTTCTTTCAGGCCTTGAATCGTCTGCTGCATGTCGATTGATTCCATCGATCGGCCGCAGGCCAAAGAAGTTATTTTTTCCCTTGATTTAAGAATTTCCTTGAGCTTCATGTTTTCATCATCAAGGCTGTCCATTGCGGCTAGCAAATTGTCAGGGTCTTTTTCTCCCTCGATTTTTCCCATGTCCAATGGCTGCGAGTTGATGTTCTGCTCAATGGTGCGGTTGGTCTGAAGCAATTCCTGGAAGGTTTCCGCCATTTCACTGGAAGAGAACTTTTCGCTCATTTCTTCCATGAGAATGGCTTGACTCCCAATCTGCTCTCTCAACATCATATTTTCATTGGCCAGTTCTTTGACTCGGTTTGAAAGTTCCTCCCCTTTGGAATTCTTTCCCGCCATTGAACCAATCATTTCTTTTTGCCGCTCTACTTTAACGGTAAGAAAGCTGTTTCGGGCTCTGAGTGTGGCAATGGTTTCCATGGCGGCGGGCAACCGCTTCCACTGAGCCAGAAGCACTTTTTGCTTCTCTTTGAGCTCTCTGATTCTTCGCTTGAGAAATTCAACTTCTTCCTCCAGTTCCATTTCCCGGCCTGATAGAATATCGTCGCGTACGGCTTTTGCTCTCAGTTTGGCCAGTTTGGTGGACAGAGCCAGGTTTTGTTTTTTTAACTTATCGACAACGCTAACGAGTTCATTGGGAATGGCTGAATCGCCCTTTATTGCCGAACCATCCCCTCCCCCTGCCGAAGGCGATATGGGCCCATTCGAACTTTTCCCGGACAAAAAAATCCTTGAAAAGAAACCCTTGAGTTTGCCTCCTTCCGTTTTCTTGGTTTTGGGAGGTGGCCGTAGGGTGAGATCATCTCTTGGATCTGTGGACATAGAGGATGGATCCTTGTGTGGACGGTGAACTGCATAGCCTTTATTAAGCGATGCTTCTATACACTTCGATGCTGCGTTTCATTATCTCGCCGGCTTTGTTCAGCTTTGCGGTCCGAGCATCAAGCAGTTCTTCAAGTTGATTTCGTGCAGTGGCGAGTTCCTTTTCCACAATTATTCTCCGCTCGATTTCTTTTTTGAGAGCCAGGTTGTTGGCCTTCAGTCCCTCTTCGAGAAGGTTCCTCTTGATGGCAAGGGCGTAAATGTTGGCAAGCCTCTCAATTATGGACAGGTCGGCAGAATCGTATTCTCGATGCGCATTGCCAACGGCAAGCTGCCCCAGGAGTTGCTCTCCTGCAAGGGCGGGGGCTGAGAGAAAGCGCTCAATGGGAACTCGGTCCGAAGACAGGTGTGAGAATCGTGAATCGGTGGCAACGGAGTTGAACATCCAAGGCTTTTTGTGAATGAGGCCCCAGTCCCAAAGGCTCGTGGAGGTCTCAAACACCGGGCCTTTCAATCCTTCGGGGCGAAACTGAGAGGACTGGCTGATGGGACTGCGACAAACAAAATGCCCTGTTTCAGGCTCCAGGTAATCCGCAAAGGCGATGGGACTCTCTGTCAGCATCCTGGCATGTTCCATGACCAGTTCTGAAATTTCATAAACAGTCCTTGAAGTCAAAAGAAGCTGCGAAAGATTGGCAAAGGACTCGTTCAGTTTTGCTTCCTTTTCGAAGGCGTTGCTCAGACTTTGGATGCGTTCTGAACTCTCAATTTCTCGTGCTCTGCGCTCGATTTTGGCTTTGAGCTCTTTTAACTCAAAAGGTTTCTTAATGAAATCGATTGCCCCTTCATGAATGATTTCGCTGTAGTCATGCCTGGAAAAGCCTGTCATGAGAATGAAGTCTATTTGAGGCCGCTCTTTTCTGACTTCTTTCATGAGATCAAGACCGTTCTTGTCCGGCATCACGATGTCACAGACGACTAAATGGAAAGTATTCTCTTGGATGATATGGTCCGCTTCGAAAGCATCCTTCGCCGTATGGCAGACGAATCCGATTTCTTCCAGGTACGTTTTGAGAAGGCCCCTGTATGATTCTTCGTCATCAACCACCAAAATGCTGTGCAATGGCAATCTTTTCATTCCGTTCCTCATGTTCACAATTTAACAGGTGCTGACTGCAAGGGTTCTGGCATGGGGGCATTGTTCAAGGCATCAGAAAAACAAGCCCTTACTCTTTAAATCAATCATTTTCTTCCCAGGGCCCGGTCGAGACAGGCGGCCAGGTCCTGTGTTTGAAAAGGCTTCTGAATAAAATCTACTCCTTCATCCAGAGTGCCTTCTTGAGCGATCACATCAGCGGTATAGCCGGACATGAACAAACATTTGATGCCGGGATGTATCGCTGATATTTTCTCGAGCAACTCTTTGCCGTTCATGCCGGGCATGATCACATCGGTCAACAGCAGGTCTATTTTTCCCGAGTTATTTGCAGCCAGATGAAGCGCGCCCACTGGTGTCTCTGCCGCCAATACACGGTACCCTAAATTTTGAAGCATCGCCCTTGCCATGCCCAAAAATGGTGCTTCATCTTCCACAAGAAGAATGGTCTCGCTTCCCGATGACCGTTGTTCTGAAAGTTTTCCGGGCTGAACGTCGGTGAGGTTGCCTGCGTGCCGCGGCAGATAGACTTGAAAGGTGGTTCCCTTGTCCGGTTGACTTTGAACGTGAATGCAACCGTTGTTCTGCTTCACGATCCCGTAAACTGTAGATAAACCGAGGCCTGTGCCCTTTCCACGTTCTTTTGTCGTGAAAAATGGTTCAAAAATGTGAGCGAGGATTTCCTCGTCCATCCCGCAACCATCGTCGCTGACAGTCAGCAGGATGTGATCATTTGGCGTGCCGTCTGCGCCAGATGAAAAGAATGGTTTCTCGAATTCTAGGCTTTGGGTCCCTATGGTGATTTTCCCGGTGCCGCATATGGCATCCCGGGCATTCACACAAAGATTGGCAAGAACCTGGGTCAGCTGGGTCGGGTCCATCTTGATGGGCGAGAGATCTGTCCCCGGCTTCCAAATCAGGTCAATGTTCTCGCCGATCAGTCTTCGAAGCATTTTGAGCATTCCTTCTATGGACTCATTCACGTTGAGAACCCTGGGTGCAGTGGCCTGCTTTCTGGCAAATGCCAGCAACTGATTTGTAAGTTCAGCGGAATGCTCGGCGGCCTTCTTGATCTCATTGAGGCTTGAATGAAGAGAGTCTGAAGGGTCGAGGTTCATCATGGTCAATTCCGCATGACCGAGAATCACCCCCAGCATGTTATTGAAGTCGTGCGCGACGCCGCCAGCCAGGCGCCCCACGGCTTCCATCTTCTGGGCCTCCTGGAGTTGGATTTCAAGTTTTGTCCGTTCATCCTCTACTTTCTTGCGTTCGGTGATGTCACGATTGCTCACGCGCCTACCCAGCGGCGTGCCATCTTTGCTGAAAATGGGCATGCAGTGATGGTCGATCCAGACAACGTGTCCGGAACGGTGAATGATTCGAAAATCCAGATGCAGCGGGCAGTTCGGGCACTCAATGGTATCGCGAAGGTGCTGATTGAAAAGGGGTATATCCTCTTCGTGCACCAGTCTTCTCATGAGGAAGGGATCCGCCATGAACTCATGTGCCGTGTATCCGCTGATGCGTTCGCAGGAGAGGGATACCCATAAAGGGTTTCCATCGGGGTCCAGCCAGTATTCCCAGTCGTAGGTGAAATCGGCAATGGTATGAAGCGTTTCCTGTTGGCGGGCCATCTCGGCAACCATGTTGTCGAATGCCTGGGCAAGCTCTTTGATCTCTCCGTGTGTGTCATCAAGTTTTGTTCGAGCGTTGAGGTTTCCGTTGGCGAAATCCCGTGCAGTACCGACAAGGTGTTTTATGGGCCGGATCAGTGTTCGTCTTCCGATGAGCCAGGATGTGCTCAGTGCAGCCAGGGCAGCCAGAAACATGAAGGCAAGGTTCCCAGCCAGTGCCCTGTTGGCAGATTCAATCGCTTCTGCTTCGGGAATGGACGCCCACATGTACATATATGGAGGGTCTTCAGGTCTGAGCTGGACCGGCTGGTAGGCGAATATGCGCCTCACTCCGTCTGATCCCCGATGGACGGATATTCCTGGTTCCTGTTTGCCCCCGCATGCCTCCCAGCCTTGAGGGTGGATCTTCTGGCCGATGGGATTGGTCTCCTCCCTTGGCGGATAAAGAAAAAGACGGATTCCCTGGTGGTCTGTCACTGTTATGAATGAGTTTTTGGGCAGGGTGGCTACGTCAAAGAAGTGGGCGAAACGTTCAAGCCTGAGAGCAGTGGACAGGACCAAGCGTGGTTCGTTTTCGTCGTCCAATACGGGATAGGCGAACGTGAGAGCAGGCCTTTTCCCCGATATCCGGGTGACAACATACTCCCCCACCGCGAAATCTCTGCTGGCTATTGCTTCCCTGAAATGTTTTCGGTCGGATAAGTTCCCTTCGTTGAAG
>SLCH01000251.1 GCA_007125915.1 Syntrophobacteraceae bacterium | reverse complement strand
CCATTGCCTTGAGTGCAAGCCCCACGACCACCGCAAACTTTCCCGGTGAATTATGAAAACTCAAGAATTCAGTTCGCTCCATCTGGTTGTCCTCTAAAGAAGAGAAGGCCTTCCTGTAGGTTGGACTGTCACCCCAGATTTTTCAATCCTTTCCAGACGCAGGACAGCACTGCCTTGAGCGGCCGCCAGTGTACCGGGGGTCCCATGCCCGGCCAGTCTTGCCATTGAGGGAGGTCAACGGGGGAGAATATGGATTCTCCATGTCTTCATGTTCAAGAACCTTTTGGAAAGGCTTGCCCTGGTTTTCAAAAATGCAGGAGTGAGCATAGATAAATCTGCTATACTCAACTGCATGAACGAAAACGAAGCATGCTCAGCAAGAACCTGAAAACCTCACTGCAACAGTGGAGAATGCTGCATTCTGCAATTTATTCTCAAATGTTATGATTTCTGCAGCGCTGGGATTCGAAGCCATGATGAAAGGGAGTTCTTTCAAAGAGGAACGCCCCGGGCCCTGCCGTCCTTTGGGCTCTCCGAATGTATCCTGGGCAGGGAATCCAGTCCACGGCCAAAACCCGAATGGCCAGATTTCTTAGTGGAAAAGAGGGGAGGTCACAGATGGTGGTCAATGTTGAACCTTTTGCCGGAAGGGCCATGGGGGACCAGCCGCTGGAAGTGGTTGAAAGAAAGGGCACGGGGCATCCCGATACCATCTGTGATGCACTTTGTGATTCCATATCTGTGGCCCTTTGCGGCGAGTACCTGAAGCGGTTTGGGGAGGTGCTGCATCACAACATCGACAAGGCGCTCCTCAGTGCGGGAACCGTTTCCAAGAATTTTGGGGGTGGTGAAATGACCATGCCCATGAAGCTTTTCATTGGAGACCGTGCCACCTTGCTGGCGGGCGGTGAGCGCATTGCCGTGGATGAGATCGCTGTGGAGACAGCGCGGAAATGGTTTCAAGAACACATGCGCTTTGTTGATCCCCATCGGCACGTGAGATTTGAAGTGCTTTTGGGGAAGGGGTCTGAAGAGTTGTCGGCCATTTTTCACCGGCCCGGCCTTTACAGATCTGCCAACGACACATCCGCTGCAGTGGGGTTTTATCCTCTCACTCCCACCGAATCCATGGTGCTGGAGCTGGAAAGACACCTCAACTCATCCCTGTTCAAAAACGAATTTCCCGAGACAGGGGAAGACGTAAAGGTCATGGCCTTTCGCCAGGGTCATGAAATAGAGGTCACCGTGGCCATGCCCCTCATGGCTGTTTTCACTGGCTCGGAAAAGCATTATTTTCAGAAAAAAGACCTTGTACACCAGGAAATTAAAAAATGGTTGCGTGCTTTCCTGCCGAGCCATTTGCGGCTGAGACGCCTCAACCTCAATGCTCTGGATGCGGCGGGGATGGGAATGGAGGGAGTTTATTTGAGCTTGCTGGGAACTTCGGCAGAGGACGCCGATTCGGGCCAGGTGGGCCGGGGGAATCGCGTGAACGGCCTCATCTCCGTTGCCCGTCCTCTGGGAACGGAAGCGGCCGCGGGCAAGAACCCCGTGAGTCATGTGGGCAAAATCTACAATGTCCTTTCTCATAAGCTGGCAAAAGAGATCTACGAAAGGGTGGATGGACTCAATGAGGCCTATGTTTTTCTTGTGAGTCGAATCGGGGATCCTGTCAATGAGCCCGCTATGGTCAACGTTCAAGTTGCTTTGCAGGATGGTGTGGCTCTCGTGGATGTCCTGTCCTCCATCGAAGAAATATTGGAAGAGGGGCTCTTGGACATCAACGCATTGTGCACAAGCCTTGCGGAGGGCCGATGGCCCATTTGCTGACGAGTGCAGGGCTTTTGTGACGCGTCCTGTGATCTTCGCAAGGGTGTTGCTGAGGGTGATTGCCTTCAAGGGCATGGAAAAGCATCGACCCGCAGCTCAGCTTTTCCAACGACCTCTTCTTTTTGGATGAATATTCAACCATTTCAACATTTTTCTGCAGAAGTCCTCCTATGGAGTCCTTATCTCTGATGGGGTATTGACCGCAGGACCATTTCAAGATACAAGCCTTAGTGGGACATGCACTCATCAGGGAAATTGAACCGTAAGGGGCTCATTGATGATCATCGACAATGATATCCTTGAGAAAACTTGCAAGGATATGATTGAAACCATTCTTTATTGCCTGCCCAATGCCAGCAAGGGCACTGTCTATCTGGTTGGCCCCATGCCCCGGCTCCATGTGATTCGGGTCACGTCGGGCGTTCGCAGAGAGGACACGGGCGAAATTCAGTGGGGACTTCCGGAAGACTCGGGCTATAACGTGCCGGGCAAATCCTGGGAGGACTACCGCGACTTGCCCGGTCGCGCTCTGGAAGCCATGGCTTGGTGTGTTGAGCGGCAAAAGAGCTGGACAGCGGACGATCCTCACGAAGACCGTAGAAGTGTGACGAGGCAGCTTCACGGTCGGGCGGAGGATTTCCACCACATGGAGCCGGTGCTGGTCAAAAAGTGTGACCTTTACAAGGACAATGTGGAGGAACCGGAATATCCCCTCGATTTTCAGGGGAACCCCATCTGGATGGACTGCAATTATGTGGTGGTGGCAGTGGTTAAAATTCACTTCAAACCACACTCCATTCAACGGGGCGACCCTTCCACCAAGATCATCAAGAAGCTGTCCAGAACACTGGGCACCGAACTCATCTCTCTCCACATTCGGGAGACTCTGGCGGAAGAGCAGAAATCTCTGGCCCGGCAAAGGCTGCAAAGCTGCAATGTCCTCGCCCATGATCTGCGAAACACTCTCATCAAACTGGGCTTCATATTTTCTGCCATCAGCGTGGAAATCGGCTATCTTCGTGAGCAGTGGGAAGCGGAGCTGGAACGGGCATTGCCCCACATTGCCAGCAAAAGGGTGATCCTTGAGAGGCTCAACGACCTCATTCGATCCCGTCTGTCCGGCAACAACGGTTTACTGCCGTCTGCGGAACTGGGGCGAAAACTCCTGGCGGAACAACAGGAATTGGCCGAGTTGCCTCTCCTGCCGGAAATGGTCAGCAACTGGCTGGAAAACAGAATCAGGCCCAAGTGGCAGCAGCTTCTCGTGGAATCGGACACATGGCAAGAGAGTCAGGAAGAGGTCTCTGATCTTCTGGAAAAGCTGGAGCGCTGGATCTGGTTGGGGTCGGACAAGGCCATTGCGGACCAGATCGTGCACCTGCCCGAAGACCTGAGGGCTCTCTGGCCCAGGATAGCCTATGTGGACTTCAATGTGGATGAACTCACCGTGTTGGAGGACATACTCCAACTCCTGAACCATCCGGACCTGAAGATTCCCCACAAATATCAGAGCAAAAGAATCCTCACAGCCCTCAAGGCTCTGGCGGAAATCATTCCAGAGATCGAAGAGCGAGCCAACCGAATCATGCTTTCCCTGCGAAACGGCAGCACCTCGAAATCCCCCCGGTTATGATTGACCCCGTCAGTTTCTCTCATCCAGAATAAAGTGCACCGTGACCCTTTCCGGGGAGCCGGGAGCCATTTTCAGGGAAGGGGGAGTCAAGATCAGTGGCGCCGTGAGAGAACCTGAGCGGCTGAGGGTGTCCAGGCGAACGGGCACTGTGTAAATGGTGCTCACTCTCTCGAGAATCTTGCTTCCACCGATCACCTGGACCGTGGAGGGGTTCACTCTCATGTCCACCATGATGAGGTGGTCTGGAAGCCTCCCCACCCAATCCACCTGCACCGCTATCTCTCTGGTTACGGGAACATCCAGCGTCACTTCCACCACGGAGGGCTCCACCCTGTTGAGGGAAACCCCGGGAGGCATGGAGATATTGTCCTGGGTTATGCGAAAAGTGTTTCTTCCCTCAATGGCTTTCCCCAGGTCAATCCGCGCCTGAACCTGACCCGGGCGCAGAGATCTGATGAGGGCGCTGGAGCCGTAGAGCTGCACGCGAACTTCATCGGCGGATGTCTCCAGGATTTCGTAGCCCGGAGGGCGGTTCACATATTCCAGAGGAATACTCAGGGCAATGATGGTGTGGTGGCTTCGCGTGAACCCAAACCATACCCCCGTTACAATGATGAGAGAAAGGGCCGCGGCCAGAGACATCTTCAGCTTGTGGCGCTGCTTTTCCTTCTCGGATGCTCCATCGGAAAGATTGAAGTGCTGTCTCAGCAGCTGGCAAAGTTCTTCAGGCTGTGCGATGGGCTTGATCCAGTTGTCCTTGGCCACGGTCACGCGGCCCCGTTCTTCCGAAACCACCACCACCAGGGCGTCCGACCTCTCCGCGAGACCTGCCGCCGCTCTGTGGCGAGTGCCATAAAAGGTGGGCAGGTCCTGTCTTTGGGAAAGGGGAAGGAGTGCCCCCACTTCCGCGACCTTGTCTCCCGAAATGATGATGGCACCGTCGTGGACCGGATTTTTGGGCCAGAAAATGCTGTTGAGCATTTCCTGGGAGATGGTTCCATCCCAGGGTATGCCGCCATGAATGACCTCGGAAAGATCGTCTTTTCCGGGAAAAACAATCAGGGCTCCGATGCGTTTTTTCCCCATTTGAAAAGCGGTTTCAGCAATGAGTTCTATGGAAGAAACCTTTTGAGGGTGGGGAGACCCCCAGAAGAAAGTGCGCGGATTGCGGGCCTGAAGAGCGCTTCGAATTTCATTGCGAAAGACCACGATGATGATGATCGCCGCCGCCGCCGTGATGCCCCTTACGGCCCAGCTGGTAAGGATGAGCCCCAGGGATGCGGCGATTTCCTGAAGAATCCAAAGGGAGGCGATCCCCACGAGAACACGGAATGCATTGGTGCCCTGAAAAAGAACGTAGAGGCGGAAAAGTATGTAGCTGTTGATGAGGATGTCAACGACATCTTGCCACCGGACTGTGGTGAGAAACTCGAGAAGATTGCTCATGGATCAGTCTGTGATGCTGAATCGAAGGACTTTGATGATTTGACCGTTCTCATCGGTCACCTCCACCCGCCAGGGTCCCTTGTCCGTCTCCCTGAGCTGGATCATGCTGTAAGTGGACCATCGGGGAGGATACAGACGAAGTCGAGTTTGAGTGCTGAGCTCGTCCCGATGATACCAACGGTGGAAAATCAAGGTGGGTTCAGGCACCGGGTCAAAAGCAGTGAATGCGGAAAC
The DNA here is from genome assembly GCA_007125915.1 of Syntrophobacteraceae bacterium. GTDB lineage: Bacteria > Desulfobacterota > Syntrophobacteria > Syntrophobacterales > Syntrophobacteraceae > SLCH01. Next base: position 1,171 of record SLCH01000251.1, on the reverse strand, counting down.
CTGGCCGACGGAAGCGGAAAAAACCGTTGCGGGACGAACGGGCCTCAGGTTCTCCACGCGTTCACACATGGTGGATTTGCCCAGCGTGAGGCGTTGCTCAACAGCCTCGCTGCCGTGGATCTCCTCGGGTGTGCTGACACTCCTGTCCTGTGCCCAGGCTGAGAAGCCATCCCCGGAAAATGTTGGCATGAAGAACAGGGACAAAAAGCAAAAGATTAGAGACCAGCTTCTCCACAGCATTCGGTGTGTTCTCCCGGAACAGCTTGTATGATTGGTGGGTTTTTCAAGACGGGATGACACAAATCGGCCAAAAAGGCAGCGGGATTTTCTAGCTGTTGTTCATCGGAGTCTTGGTTTTTGAACTGGAATTTAAATCTTGTAAAGAATAGCATGCCCCTTAAGTTCGTCAAGAAATTTTGTTGTGCCGAATCTCGTATTCTGTCGAGGAGGGCAGCTCGGAGGCCGTGTGGGGGAGAAGCCTTGCCCCGTTCGCCTTTCAAGAGCATTTGGCATCTTTTCAATAAATTGCTCAATGGCTCCAATGCCTCCTTTGAAGTGGTTGACTTGTTGTTGCGCATGGATTATTTACAAATTCTATTCCATAGAAAGGACTTAAGATGAATTCGGGCATGCATCTGAACGCAGCAGCGGCCGCCGCGCGCATCTCAGCCTGTGTGGCGGTCGGTATCAGATTCTCATAAGAGGGAGAATTTTTCGACGCCATGGGCCGGGACATCGCTCATGGCGTTTTTATGAACCCTGAGCCGATGGGCCAGGGTTTTTTTTGTTTGGATGCACAGGACATTCACGCACGGGAGTACATCATGTCTGAAGATTCCATCATTCGTTTTGCTCAGCGTATGAACCAGTTGCCGCCCTACCTGTTTGGCATGATCAACAACATTCGCATGCAAAAGCGATCGGAAGGGCACGATGTCATCGATCTGGGTATGGGAAACCCCACCGATCCCGCACCCGACGCCGTCACACAGAAGCTGTGCGAAGTCGTGCAGGATCCCAAAAGTCACCGCTATCCCGTTGCGGCTGGTTTGCGCAATCTCAAGCGGGAAATCGCCAAGCACTATCACCATGATTACGGCGTTGTGCTGGACAGTGAGTCGGAAGTCATTTGCACCATTGGCTCCAAAGAGGGGATTTCACACATTTGTCT